>JBEBIF010000059.1:0-13853 GCA_040080515.1 Chitinophagaceae bacterium
GACAGCCAAAATGTAACGAACTCTTTAATGCAGGAGTGGCGCGGAAGATCACCACGGCATTATCAACAGTTCCCGCCGCTTCATTCAGTTGCCCTTTGGCTACTGCCATCAGGTTGCCAAAACCATATTTTTCAGAGAAAGACCAATAGATCATTTTATTGGTGGTAAAGGCCGGATCAAGCGCTACATCTAACAGGCCGCCTTGTCCGGAGTCATCCACTTCAGGAAAACCGGTTATCTTTTTCACCAATGCACCGGCAGCAGTATACAATTGCATGAAGCCGGATTTTTCGGTTATCAGTAAGCGTCCGTCCGGCATCGGGATCACGGCCCACGGTCTTCCTAAACTGGAAGCGAGTTTCTCTACTTTATAAGGAGTGCTGGTTTTTACCGCATTCACTCTTGTTTGTCCGGCAAATGCCGGATCATACTTGGTGTTGGCTTCTTTCGTTTCCACGGGACGGGTGGTATCGCCTTTATTAATTGCCGCATCAGCGGTGCCGTTATTGGCACAACTGGCCGTGCTGAATACTAACGACAATGCCAACAGGCAGGAGCAGGATGTTATTATCATAGCTATACTCTGTTATTTGGGTAGTAAAAATAGACAAAGTTTTGTATCCTCCGGTTCATTGGAGCGGAAGATAGTTTCAGGTTCGGCATTTTTAGATTATCTTTTATTTTTAATATGAAACACTTAGTTTTCTTATTCTGCGGGATGATCACTGTTTCTTTCCTGTTTGCTCAGAAAAAGAAAGAAGAGAACCTTTCTGGCACCAGTCCCGAAAACACTTACGCCCTGGTGATCGGTATTGCTAATTATGAAAATGACCGGCTTAACCTCAATTACGCTAACAGGGATGCACAGGTCTTTGCCGACTACCTCATGTCAGGCGCCGGGGGCGTCATTCCTGAAGATAATATCCGCTTGCTGATTGATACAAATGCCACCACGGGAGCTATCTACAACTCATTGAAATGGGTTAAGAAAAGAGTGGAATTCAACACGATCCAGGATGATAAAAGTAAAAGCCTGGTGTACATCTATTTCTCCGGGCATGGAGATGTGGAAACCAATACAAGGGCCCGGCTTGGTTACCTGCTCGCTTACAACACACCTCTTAATAATTATACCAACAATGCAGTGAGCATAGAAGACCTGAATGATTATGCACACACCTTATCAATGGATCTCAATGCCAACGTTATCATCATCACCGATGCCTGTCATTCCGGAAAATTGGCAGGTAGTTCGGTGCGGGGCGGCTTTCTCACCGGAAAGGAACTCAGCCTGGTCAAAGACAGGGAGATACGGATCGCTTCCTGCAATCCCGATGAACTGTCTATGGAAGATGAACGCTGGGGCAATGGCCGCGGTGTTTTTTCCTGGTACCTTATTAATGGATTGAAAGGATTAGCAGATAAGAACAATGACAATATTGTTACACTAAACGAAGCACAACAGTATGTAGATTCATCCATAGCCAATGACGCTGTGCTGATAGAATTAAAGCATAAGCAAACGCCGGTATTAAAAGGCAATCCAAAGTTTAACCTGGCCGCTGTAAACACCCTGGTGCTTGAAAGCACAAGGGCAGAAGCAAACGCAGCTATAACCAGCGAAGCAGGGCCCGTCTTTCCGTGGAGAACTTTAAAAGACAGTATGGAAAGCATTCCAGCGTCAGATTATACAGAGATCAACCAGGCCATCCCGAAAGAGGTCCCATTTGTACTTATCGATAAATTGAAAAAATTGCATTGGAATATAATGGATAGCAGCCAGGTGGCAGAAATGGAGAAGAACATTCGCAAAGATTCAGTGCAGTTAAAAAATTTTACAGAAAAAATGATTGAGCTGCTCCATTCCACAGGCCAGCAGGTGATCAATAAATACCTTGAAGGAGATGCAGCGGAACTGGAAAAAAGAAGGTACTTCAGCAACAATATCAGCAGTTTTGATAAGTATGCGGATATGTTTACTATAGCCGCAAAGCTGGTGGATCCTGACGATCCGCTGTTTCATATCCTTACAGTGAACGGGCAGTACTTTAACGGGGTAGCCCTGCGGTTGAAATTACCATTTGTAAATGAGGCCGAACAAAGCAAGCTGGTAGATCAGGCAATAGCCATTCAGCTAAAAGCGCTGACCATGGATGATAATGCAGCGTACATCCATAATGAACTTGGAGTATTATTAGAAAAGAAAAAAAAGTATGCAGAAGCTGAAAAGTATTTTATAAGAGCAACAGAACTGGCCCCATCCTGGGCATTGCCACAGGGAAATTTATGCGGCCTCTATGCCGTTACAGGTAAACCAGTCAAAGCAGAAGAAGCCGGCAACGAAGCAATAAGATTGCAGCCCGGGCTGCAAATCACGCAGAATAACCTGGGCACATTAAATGAAGCAACCGGCAACCTGTTATTTGCAGAACAACATTTCAGGCAGGCTATAGATATTAACCAGAGGCATTACCTGCCCTTCGAAAGGCTGGGCTTTGTGTATTTAAAAACCACAAAATATGAATTAGCCGATTTCTTCTTTCACGAAGCAGAGATCCGGAAAAAAGGCTATCATTTTAAAAGGGGGGCGCTTCCACTCGGGGATGTTGATGCAGCCGGGCTTATCACCGAATTTTTCGAATGCCCCATGGATACACAGCGGTTGCTGAAAGATGATGTGATGGCATTTATGTACTGGGGCTATAAGGAATATGAAAGCAGGGAATACGCCAATGCAGAAAGGATCTATAAAAAGATCATTGCTGTGGATCCGTACAACCCCCTTGTCTTTTATTATATGGGCAAGATATTTTACGACCAGGGGAAATGGGAACAGGCGGAGATCATGCACCAATTCGCCAACACCTGTTTCCGTGATACTATTTCTTTTAATAACTACATGGACTCTGCGCTCAGGAAAAAAGTTTTTCCATACGATCATGCCTGTTTCGAAAAAACGTTCAGGGATCTGTATTTCCCGCGGATAAATAATTATTTTTTTCTTGCCAGCCTGTATGATCAATGGGACCATTTTACCGAAGCAGAGACCTGGTACCGCAACAGCATATCAGAAGACCCGGCATTTATGGGTGGATATATAGAACTCCACCAGATGATGGAACGGCAGGGACGCTATACAGAAGCAGAAAAAGTGATCCAAAGTTACCGGCGGTATGATGAGGAAAAAACCGACCGGGGGTTAAATGAATTTTACCGGAGGGCTACTGAACGGTTTGAAGATAATTTCGAATGGCCGTACCGCCTGGGTATTTTGTTATATCAAAGAGCGGAAAAGCCCGCTCTAAAGGCGCTTATGGATACTATCATTTTCTTTCCAAAACTCAATCGTGAGGTTTTTGTTGATGAGAAGATCATTAAAAAACTATATAACAGTGAATACGCCCTGGATAAGAATGAGACCACGATACCAGTGGAAAAATTTGGTAGGCGTTTTGACTACGAAATAACCTCGGTTACTATACCCGGAATAAAGAAACAGGTTGAACTTCCCTATCGTATTTATTTCCCCCGGGCAGATGCATTTAAATACCTGCTGAAAGCCGACAGCCTGGTCGTGGAAACCCAGATAAAAGCCGATATCAATTATAAGATCGGGGATGTGCTGAACTGGTCAGGATCAAAGAAAATGGCTTATCCTTATTATGCAAAAGCAGTGGACCTGGCCCCCGAAAACATCAGCGCAAGGATGCACCTGGCAGATGTATGCAAAGCCCTGTATAAACACAGGGAAGGACTGCAACAGCTGACCTATCTCTATGACAGCAGTAAGATCAATTTCACGCACCACATGCTGTATGGTGAATGGAGCGTTCTTGCCGGGCAGTTTACCAAAGGAGATACTTTGATCAATAGTGCAAAAAATATGTATCCTTACGCATTACCGGCAGCCGAAGAATTATCGGGCAGACGGTACTTGCTCTCTAAACAACCGGCCAAAGCAATTCCTTATTACAAAAAATACCTGCAGCAGCTTAAGAAGAATGCCTCTGTATCCTACAGCATCGCAAAACTCTATGCGCAAACCGGTAATAAGACCGAAGCGCTGAAATGGCTGGGGACTGCTTTGCAAACAGGGTTCAATAACGGCTATGTGTTGAGCATGGACAGTGACTGGGATGCTTTCCGGAATAATCCGCAATGGATCGCACTGGTAAAGAAGTTTGCCATGCGTAAATATGCTGAACCGGAAAAGTAAAAGCTAACTATTTTTCAACACAGAGAATATACTCTGTGTAACTCTTTTACTCAATGTCTCTGTGTTGAAAATCTCATTTTGGCACCAGCATCTTCGGATTCTGCACACACTTCCTTCCATTAGGACAAGGCACTTTCCCTGCAAATAACGTGGTTTGTTTCTTTGCATCCTCCATCACTTGCAACCAACTCGGGTTTCCTTTTACCGGGCTTAAAAATGCCCGGAGCGATTCAATAAAGAAGTATGTAAAATAAGAACTGTACCGCGGTGTGATGATGGCCCTTTCATCCCGGCTGGCCGCAGTCACCAGGTAGCTCATTGGCATTTTGGCAAGAAAGAGAGCGTTCATATTCGCTAAGCTGTATTTAACCGGGCCTTTGGTTATAGGAGGTGGAACAATGCTTTTTGGTTTTTTTGCTTCAATGGTATCATTACAGCAATCGCTTATTACCAGGTTCAGCCTTGCTTTCTTACTTACAATAGAAGTATAAATATCCTGTATGTTCAGCGTTTGGGTGCTGGCCTCGGGTCGGGGCCGTTTATTAGGATCTCTCAGATCGAGAAAGGGGAATTGTTTGTCCACTCTTTTCTTTTGAGTAAAACCATGACCGGAATAATAAAAGACCACGATATCATTACTTCCCGGTTTTAGCCTGGCAATGGCCGTTTCAACAGCTGCTTTATTATACCTGCTTCCATAGACAGAATCCACAAACAGCCCGATACCCAGTTCATTCTCTGCAATGTCTGTGAACATATCCACGACACGCCGTGCATCAATAAGACAATTGGGCATCAGCGATGAATCCCTGGTGCTGGCCACCACCAGCAGGAACATGCGGGTTTTTTTCGGATCAACACCGGTGCCGCCTTTATTGCCCGAATTCTTTACAAACAGATTCTTATAATAATATGTGGCTGTATCAAAATAGGAGAGTACCAGCGGTTTGTTGCGGGTGAGGTCCTCATTTTTCAAGAGATCAGCAGCAAGGAAGTTGCCGCTGACTGGAACCGGGACACTTGTTTTTTCGGTTACGGCCCACGGTTCATACAGGTTGGCGGCCGTCATCTTAAACCAGAAAGTGACAGGAGCCGGAACCTTCTTATTCCTGGTGTTTACATTTTTAATGTTCAATGGTTCGTAGAATACAAGTGTGGTATCCGGTAAGCCGTCTTTATCTGTAACGAATTGCTCCAGTACTTCCATTTCAGCAATATCGGTGGCGCCATCCTTTTTTAACCGTACCAGGCCGCTGCCATTGCCGGAACTGATGAAATAGGCGGAACAGGTGGTGGTATCACCGGCAAGGGGCGATTTATATTTCAGGTGATACACTGTTTGGCCATGCACTAAAGCAGGTGCAGAAACAGCAAGGGCCATTAATAATAAAATTGATCTTGCATTCATTTGCATGCAGCTTACAGGTTAGCCAGTGATCTTCTTTTTGTTGGTTTGCAATACAACAGCAGCAATAACCCGCTTCAAACCACCGGTTTAAAGTAAACGTTTTTTTTGGATTTATACAGTTATTGTCGTATTCTTATAACCTAAATACTTTAAGTATATGAACCAAAACCATCTAAAATCAATTTCAAGGGCAATGCTGGCGGTATTATTTGCAGCCTTCACCTTTGCAGCCTGCAATAACAGCGGCGACAAAAAGAAGGAAGAACCGGCAAAAACGGATACCGTTGCACCAACACCTGCTCCGGCTCCAACTACTCCAGATTCAACAGGAGCGGGCGATACGCTGAAGCAGAAGCCAACAGCACCAGGTGATTAATTTATTTCAGTGCTGATCTTTTTTAAGTCATCTGTCTCAGGCAGGTGACTTTTTATTTTCATCCGGTTTTGCTGCCGGTTGCGGTTCTGCTTTTGCATGATGTTTGAAATGGAAATGACTCAGTTTGTGTATCAGCCAATGTTCCAGCCGGTGATGCAGGGGTATCAGCAGCGCAGCCACTCCCACAAAGATCAGTATCTCCAGCAAAGGTGTGTGATGGGTGATACGGGCCACCATAGGATGCAACAGCAGCGTAAGGTATTCAAACAGGAAGAGCAGTGAAAGTACTCCGAGTAGCCGGACAAACCGTGGATGTACCCGCACACGGCTCAGTATCAGTGTCAATAAAAAAATACCGGGAATGAAAATTCCGATCATCAGCATTTGCAACTGCTGCATTCTTTTTTTCTGTGCCTGTTTCTTCGCTTCTTCAAGTTCTGTTTGCCGGAACTGCTCATTGGTTGTAATGATCTGCGATTCCCGGATGCGGCTTTTACTGTTTACTGAATCATTCAATGTTTTTAAAAAACTAACATAGGCAAAAGCGCTGTCGATGCGTTTTACCGACTGAAAATGATCTGCAAGAAATGCGGCAGCCTGCAGTTCTGCAGAATTGAAACCACCCTGCCGGGCTGTCTGAAGCGATAGCTTGGCAAAGTATTCCGATGAATCTGCCCGGTGCAGTTTCCGGTACAGGCCCGCAAGGCCCAATGCCGCTTCGCTCAATATCTCATCGTTGTTTGCTTCTTTCAGGTAGGCAAGGGCGTTTGTATAACTTTGAAGACATAGTTCATAGCTGCCCAGTTTCAGATAGGAGTGGCCCAGCCCCGTTAGTGAGATGCCCATGTTTTCACGGTCGCTTCCTTCAGTGGCTATTTGCAACGATTTATTGAAGAAGAGATAAGCGGAATCGGAAACATTCAGCCGGTTATAAGTATCGCCGATGTTCAGGTTAATATTGAACCGGAGATCTTTCAGGCTGTCTTTTACGATCACAGAATCAGCTTTGGCATAGTATTGCAGCGCCTGCCGGTATTCATCCTGCAGTGCATACACGATGCCGATGTTCATCAGCACACTGGCCAGGTTACGGGGCACTTTTCTTTTTTCTTCCAGTTGCAGTTTTTGCAGGTTGAGTTCAAGGGCACGGGGATAGTTGCCGATCTTCATAAAGGTATTGGCCAGTATGCCGAGGGAGCGGGACTCACCTTCTTTATCATCAATATGCTGTGCCAGGTACAAGCCCTCCTGTGCCAGTTGCAGGGCCGAATCAGGGTTGTATTTATTCATGTCACGGGCAAGTGTCCACAATAACCGCACCCGGCCTGTGTCAGTTGTTTCCTCCAGTAATTTTTTGCGCAGGCTGTCCACTCTTGCCCTTTGTGAATATCCGGCAAAGCTCAGCAGCAGGCAACAGGTTAATACAACAACAGGTCTAAAACAGGTGGTTCGAAAAATTGGGCTGTGCATGGGTGTTTGGTTCCTGGAAGTTCCAGGCTATAAATTTAATGTGTATTTCTGGTATTCAGATAAGCCGGGGAAATTAGGTGTACGGCCAGTTTTATGCCGAAGCTCCGGGGTGCTCAGGTATACAAATCAATAGCAGGGTCTGTTCTTCTTAACGCATGCGTTGTGATTTTTCAAATTAACACGCTGCCGGAAATTAGTATGGAGTGATGGAGCAACGGTTCACACATGCTGCCGGAATAAAATGAAAGTAGAAAAAACACTAAGTAGTTTCCTGTATATATCAATAAACATCTTTTAATAAATTACATTGTTAGTACTATAATACCATAAATAGGGTATTGCCGGAGAAAACGCTAAGAGGTATTTTGCCGTTATGCAGGAAGGGTAATAACAATAACATACTGTTGCAAGCCTGCATACACTGCAAGAAACTTCCGGAATCAATATCCTGTCAAAGCCAGAGCATAACAAAAAATAGTCCCCCCTGGATACCTGTAATAAATAAGACCTGGCGCAATAGAAGGAGACAAGGTGTACATACCAAAAAGAACGTGGTCGTATTTATTTGAGCCGGATAACAGAAAAGGCAATTAGTGGCAATCATAACGGTAATATTTCATCTGTCAAACAGAGTGTAATTTGTTGTGCCATGACATTTGCTGATTTTATTAAAAAATATTATACACCACAACAGCAGGCCGAAATAGTCAGGGTGCTTACTGATCTTTGTATTTACAGCGAAATTGAATCTTCACTCAACGATTTTTACCAGGCAGCAGACAGCCATAACAAAAATGAGATCATCTCACAATTCGTTTTGACGATCAGGGAATTTGTGACCACTATCTATAAGCCACTCCAGGATAACAGGCAAGCCGAAGCCAAAGAAGGAACAGCGTTGCAGATCGCTGAATTAGCGATTTACCTGGTCAGGGAAACCTACCAGCTTTCAGGACTCGAACTGTTTGAATATTTTGACCTGCTTATTCAAACAGCCAGCAAGACCTATTCAAAACATGACTGGGATTTTTCAGTACTGGAACGGCTGTTAACCTCAGCCAACCTAAAAGCATTTGCCAATACACAAAGGGAACCGCAATATCGTAGTATCATCAAGCTTTCAAAACCGGTCAAACTCGACTGGCAGGGAGAAAAGCAGCTCGATCTGTTTGTAGATGACCTGACAAAGACATTCCAGAGTGTCCGGTGTAAAAAACAACTGTATCTTCTTTTCGACAAAATAAAAACAGATTTCAAAATTGAACTGCCGTCAAAACACCTCCTTCCTTTTCTTACATTGTTTTATGAACTGCATGAATCCGGGGCTATTAAAGTAATTGGTAACCGCGGATTGTTTGTGTATCTCCATCAGCATTTACAGGCACCGCCAAAAGACAGGTATCCCAAAAGAGATTTCAGAAAATTGAGACACGAGGCGGAAAGAAATGAAAAAACAAAAAACAATATTTCCAGAATAATAAAACCATTGCTGGATAAATATTGCACCAATGGACGTTAGGACAATAGCCGGACGATAGCTATCGTCCGTTGCCAACTGATTTTCAACCTTCCTATTTTAGTTATCTGTTCCGTCACATTCTTTCTTTTATGAAAGAGGTTAAATCTCCTGATTAGTTATTAAAGTGAATTGAAATGCACTGCCCCGGATGGTCGGGTAATGTGTTTCAGGAATTAGTGGTACCGGAAGCGATGTACAATTTACCAATACACCTTAGAAGAACAGGAAAGGCACTATTTTATCCGAACACCGGATGTAAGAAACAGAACCAATAGTTTATTAAGTGTATGAGTAACTTTTCAGGATTATCAGACTTGCAGGCGATCACCTATGGCGATCCATCAGTTAAGATCGCTGTACTGGATGGACCCGTTGATATAAAGCATGCCTGCTTTAACAGCAGTACTGAAAGTTTGGTATCCGGTACTTCAGCGGCAGTCAATCCTTCTGCATCAGACGGATTGGCATTGAGACATGGTACAGCCGTGTACAGCCTGATATTTGGAAAACAGGGAAGCATTGTGGAAGGGATCGCACCGGGATGCACCGGGTTGGTAATTCCCATATATACGGAAGATACAAATGGAAATTTTTCTTCCGCTTCACAGGTACGGTTGGCAGGAGCGATTAAGATCGCTTTGGAGAAAGGAGCAAATATTATTAATATCAGCGGCGGACAATTTTCAAAATATGGAGATTCAGAGTTTTTATTAAAACAGGCTATAGATGACTGCTATAAAGCAGGAGTATTAATAATTGCAGCTGCCGGTAATGACGGCTGTAACTGTCTGCATGTACCCGCCGCAGACAGGCGGGTACTTGCAGTAGGTTCTATGGACGAAAACGGAAACCCAACTCCCGAAACAAATTTTGGCCCCAACTACCAGGTCAATGGCATAATAGCTCCGGGTAAAAACCAGGTTGCCGCATTAGCGGGTGGCACTACTTTTCAAACCAATGGCGCCACCAGTTATGCCACCCCCATTGTGTCAGGTGTGGTGGGATTGCTTATGAGCTTGCAGGTAAAGAATGGTATTAAACCAGATGTATATGCAATTAGGTCCATCCTTGAAAATACGGCCACCCCATGTACAGGAGATGGTGGAATAGATTGCAAACGCTTTCTCAGGGGCAAATTAAATCTGCCCGCAGCAATGGCAGCCATAAACGAAAATCCCGGTGTCCTCGCATCCGGTCTTGAATTCTCCACAGCAGGCAGAAAAATATTCGCACTGTCTCAAAACATATTACCACAACATAATGAAGCTTCCGTGTGCCCTGCTGAAGAACCAGAAGAGGTAACAGCTTCAGATACACAGGATGAAAACATTGCAGAAGAACAACAGGCGGCTGATGAAGTGACAGCATCACCCGCCATGATGGTAATGGCCTCTTCCGCTGGTGAGGAAGCTATTCCCGCAACAACCAGTACAACCGATCCTCCTTTAACATTATCCCGTGACGGGCCTGCGATACAACCATCGGAAACAGGAGCTGCCTTTTCCGGAAACAACAAACCAAACAAAATTGTAAAAAACTTAAACATGCAAAAAATGGAAAACAACATTAAAAATCAAAATGCCGAAGGTACCGGTACAACTGAATGTGTAAATCCCGCACTGGTAACTGCAATACCCGGAGCAGTATCACCCTCTGATTGCGGATGCGGCTGTGGCGGCAACAAAGAAGGTGGTGATGGAAACGGCGGAAATGGTGGTAACGGTGGTAATGGCGGTGGTGATAACGGAGGCGGCGGCGATTCCGCTGAAAGCACTCTCGTGTATGCACTCGGAAATCTTGGTTATGATTTCGGCAGTGAAGCACACCAGGATTCATTTGCCCAATCAATGGGCGGTAATCCAAATGATCCCGGCGCTCTTATAAAATATTTGAAAGCCAATCCATGGGCTGCTGAAGAGCTTACCTGGACATTGAACATAGATGCTACACCGATCTATGCATTATTCCCCAGCGGTCCTTATGCCACCAGCGGGTACGAAAAGATCCGCCAGTTTTTTGAACAGCAACAAAACGGAAATATCCAGCGCATCTCTGTACCGGGAGTTACACATGGTTCCACTTCCTTGTTAAATGGTCATACGGTTTCCAGCCTTATACCCAATCTGCGGGGAATGTATTCCTGGACCACCGAAGCATTGACAGCTGCTGCCACCGGCGCCAAAGGTTCTGCAAAAGCATTGGCCGAGAACGTAAGCAATTTCCTCACCCGCATTTATTATCAAATGAGGAACCTGGGAACCAGCCCGGAAGAAAGAGCATTGAACTATGCAGCCACAAATGCTTACCAGGTAAGTTCCGTTTTCTCCTCTGCATTGAAAGACAATCTGGAACTGAATGATATCGCAGTATCAAAAAGCCCTATCTGCCGCCCGGGATCAGATTGTTATGATGTAACGCTCAGCTTCTTCAATCCAAAAGAACGCCTGACAGTGGCCCGTAAAGAGTTCAGGTTCACCATTGATGTAAGTGATGTGGTGCCTGTAACGGTAGGTGAAATAAGGGCATGGTCTGTGTATTGATCATCGCAAATGAAAAGAGCCGAATATTCTTTCATGTTCAAACAAGAAAAAAATGGGTAAAGACTTTGCCAGCCTGATCATCACCAATGAGATCAGCAAAAGTGTCAATGCGGCCAAACAGGATAATTATTCCGGCAACATAAAGGAAAATGGGATAGCATCGGCTGTCCTTACATACAGGCCTTTTAAATTCGGAGAAGTAGTGATTGAAGATCCCACCATGCATGGTTACCGGAAATTTTTCTACAACAAAGATGGAAGGGTGGTCAAAAAATTTGAATTTGACACCAATGGTGATATTGTGGCCAAAGAAGAATCCATCTATGACACCACCGATAAATGGAAGATCCTGCAAAACACCATTACCACAGCAGATGACCTGTTTGTAGAAAACTATGAGTACATAGTGTTGAAAGGAAAGACAAAGCTGCAACAGTATTCATTCTTCAATACAAAATGGGATAAACCCAAAGTGGATCTGTATGAACATGACAACCTTGGCAGGATATGTAAGAAAACAAGTTATGGCCTGCTGGGTGAACCCGAACTGGTCACTCATTACCTGTATGACAGTGATAAGGACACGAAAGTGACGTACCGTTATGTAACAGATCCTGATGAAATGCAGGCCCGTACCATTCTCTATGTATACGACAGCCAGAAGCAGAAACAAACAGGTTTGTATTCTTTCCAGAAAACACCCGAAGAGATCACCAAACTACGGCAGTCGAGAAAAAAAGACTGGGATATGGAAAGTATCTCACGCAGTTTGTGGGAGTATGATGCCAATGGAAATGTGGTCAGCTTATACAGTGATGTAAAGTTCAGCCCTGAGGCAGAGATCCTTATTGATCCGCAACAGATCAGTATGGTCACCACAAACCGGGTGATCACAGAAAAAACAACCAGTGAGTATGAGTATGATAGGAAAAGTAAAAAGCATTTCCTGGCACGGGAGATAGAATGGCTTACCCGGATGAACGAACCTTTACGGGCCGTGAAAGAATTCAGGTATTATGACGAGAAAGGGAATAATATTTTTCAGCCTGCCAGCAGTGTTGCAGGCGAGTAAACAGAAAAGCTAATAGCAAGCGCTATCAAACCAGGTCTCATATTTCTAAACAATTAAAATTTAAACAACATGAATTTACCAAACCTGTCTCAGCCGGTTAACCGTAACCAGGTGGTGAGCCGCAATCTTGCCGGTGGAATAAATCCATCAGGTGTTTGCTCCACTTGTTGCAATGCCTGCAATAAGTTGCCATCCTGGCCCGCTTTTTTAAGACGCACCTGCAAGAAAGTGTGTCAGAAATGGCCGGGTTGTCATTGCTAAAAAGAGAATGTACAAAAGCTAACAGAAGGGTCTTGCAGGCCCTTCTATTGCCGTAAGCAGGTCTCTTATTTCTTTACCATTAAAATGTAAACATTATGAATTTACCCAACTTGAACAAACCAGTAAAGCGGAACAGATTCGGAAAGAAAATTGCATTGGCCGGGTTGATCCCTTCCTCCGAAGAGCTGGACGGAAGCTCCGAGGATACTGAAGCCGGTGATGAAGGTGGCGATGAAGGAGGGGATGATGGTGGTGATGCAGGAGATGGCGGCGTGGAAGACAATGGCTAGTCAATGAAGCTGCCTAAACAGCAAACCCGGTTGCCGGGAAAAAGAAATCCGGATGAACCGGACAACAGCTTTTATTTTTTAACACTAAATAGTAAACAACATGAATTTACCAATTCAAGCAAAACCAGTTTACAGGCAGGGTGCAGGAATGGCAGCTCCGTCCGGCGGAGTTACTCCCAGCGACTATTCTACCTGCGTAGGTGCATCTGTTGGTCCTAACGGAGTATGTTTCAAACTGCCCGTTCTTGGAAACAAGTGTATTCCTATCAAAGTACCCGTAGGTGCAAGCGTACGGGCTTGTGGAAAGGTTTGTACACACTGGGGTATTCCCACTGGTATCGGCGCTTATGTTACTGTAAATGGTAACAGGGTGTGGAGCCAGAATGTAGGATGGTGCTGATTTATCAGCAGCGTTATTAGCCTTTCTTTCACCGGAGCCTTGCGTCGCTTTGTGCGGCGTGGGCTCCGGTTTTTTTGTGCTTAAGAGCAGTTGAAATCCCGTTGCGCTATTTGTGTCCCGGCCTCCCTTTCACAACACTACTGGCAGGCAGGTGAGGGTCAAATCGTTAATTTTACTCTATGACATCACTATCCCTACAGGACATCAAACAGGAGTTGTCCGGATTAAAACCAGCAGAACTCACCAACCTCTGCCTCCGGCTTGCAAGATTTAAAAAAGAAAATAAAGAGCTGCTTACTTA
>JBEBIF010000415.1:0-3243 GCA_040080515.1 Chitinophagaceae bacterium
GCTATCGTAAGTGCTTACCTGAATGAAATGGGCATAAAGAACCAATGGCTTGATGTCCGGGATATCTTTCGCACGGATGATGATTTCAGGGATGCGGAGATAGACTGGGCGTTTACCCGTTCTAAAGTTTACAGTTCGGTATTTCCATTGTTTGAACAAACAAATATTCTCCTCACGCAGGGTTTTATCGGCGCTACGGATGAAAATGAAAGCACTACCCTGGGCCGGGAAGGCAGTGATTATACTGCTGCAGTATTTGCCAATATGCTGGATGCCGAAAGTCAAACCATCTGGAAAGATGTGGAAAGTGTGATGAATGCCGACCCCAAACAATTTCCGGATGCGGTTCCCATTCACGAATTGAATTATAATGAAGTGATCGAGATGGCGTATTACGGCGCACAGGTGATTCATCCGAAAACGATAAAGCCGTTGCAGAACAAAGGCATTCCTTTGATCGTAAAATGTTTTCTGGACCCGTCATTGCCCGGCACGACCATACATGATAAACCGGTGCATCATCTGCCACCGGTCATTGTATTGAAAGAAAAACAGGTATTGATTGAAATGAGCTCCCGGGATTTTTCCTTTGTAGGAGAGCAGCATGTGGGCCATTTATATAATTTGTTTGAAAAGCTGCACATCAAACCGAACCTGACACAAAACGGCGCCATCAGCTTTCTTTGTGTACTGGATGACCGGCCTGATAAGATCGAGAAACTGGCACTGGAAGCATCCGCATTCCTGGAGGTGCAGGTAACAAAAGGATTATCCCTGCTAACCGTAAGACATTATACTAAAGAAGTTTTTGAGAAGCTGACGGAAGGCAAACATATTTTGTTGCGCCAGCAGACCCTGGAAACCATTCAAGTATTGCTTACTGATCAGAAAGGATAATCCTTGTTATACTACTGCTTAAAATTATCTTGGTCCGTCTCCTTCAATACAACCAACTCCTGCAAAGGAGAAAGTGCAACATCCTGTATTGGCACCGGATTTATAATAAGCGGGAGCAGCCACCACCTGGTAATCCGCATTTAATACCAGCTTGTAATAAGATTTTGAACTGCCGGATGTACCAAAGTCAAATTTCAATGTTGGAGTTGTCATGCAGCTTTGGCTTGGGTCTGACTGGTAAACGGGCGTAAAACTTGTCCATGTCACACCATCTGCGCTATTTGCGGCGCCAACTACAGATGCCCAGCTGACGCAAGCACCTAATTGCATACCCCAATGACTCAGGTTCTGTACGGTTCCGTTTGAACCATTACCGGGATTTGGATTTTGTACACTCCATACCCATTCCCAGGCACCATTTACTAAAGTGCGGCTTTCCAGCAGTACTGTATAAGCATTAGGGTTACAGGCTCCGGAAGATTGTCCCCTTTCAGTTGAAGCAGAAGATACTGTTGAGGTTACAGCCGGAGTAACAGGTTGATCGTTTTTACCTGCTACATCCCTGTGTGCATCCTTCTGGCAAGAGGCTGTCGTTACTAATAAAGTAATGAGGGCTAAATAACTGAGTCTAATTGTTTTCATAGTGTTTTTTTGGATTAAAAAATTTATTAAACCAGGCAGACATTCTCATTTGCAATGCACTGCTGATGAATTAAAAGTAATCGCCAATAGAATAGAATGAAAGATAAAAACACTTAGGATAATTACCTTTTCAGATAATAGAGTAGTTATGCCGGTTTTGAATAAGTAATAGCACTTACTATAATGATGAAAATTACTGCTGTGCCTCAACCGTCACCGTCTGGATCATTTTTTTGGCCACTGGTTTATCATTAAGAAGGGCGGGTTTCCAGGTGCCCATATTTTCCATCTTTGCAATGAGTTCATCATTGAGTTCCTCACCGTCTTTTATACTTTTCAATACTTTGAAGTTGACCGGTACCCCATCTTTGTCAACAATAAACTCCACCTGAACGTATGCTTTCTTTGCTCCCTGTGGTAAAAAAACAGCCAGTTCCTTTCCCAGCTTTTCCAGGTATTTCATGAAGGCCTCAGGGCCGCCGGGATACTGTGGCCATTGGTGAACGGCTTCCACCAGTGTGCCTACATTGCGGGTACGGTGCTGCATCGGTGGCCGCTTAATAGCCGTTTTTTCATCGGAATAATTCTTTGGCTTGCGGGGCGGCACCTCATTAATATAATACTCGCCTTTTTTCCCGATCATCACCACGGGTAGCTGTTTGTATTTATCAAAATAATCAAATGCATCTTCCAGCCGTTCGGCAAATTTTTTCAGGGCCGGATCATCTTTGGTCAGGTTGTCCAGGAACTTCACACTTCTTTCCACATTAAAACGGACCGGGAAAATATGGACGGGGATAAAATCCTGTCCCTGGTCTTTGGCATGTGCTGCTAAAATGTACAGCTCATCTATCTGTTCATCCCGGATGGGAATGCAGCCAACTGTTACACAACTGCCGTGAATAAATATCTCGCTGCCGGGCCGGAGTGAATCACTTAATATTTTGTCAGATACATTCGGATAGTTGATCCCTAATGATAGGTAGTAATTGCTCTTCGGGTTAAATTCATTGATATAATAGAATCCTTCAGGTACCTGGTAGTCTCCTTCCATCCGCTTGGGGCCCAGTGTGCCGGCAAGGGCGCATACCTTATAGGTCTTAAACAACTGAAAGGGATCTTTTACCTCATCCTTCACCCACACTTCCAGTTGGCTGTCGTATTTAAAGGAGCGGATATAAATGTATTTAGCCGGCCATTTTAGTTTTTTCGCTTCGAATTGTTTTTCCAGGGTATCTTCTTTCCGTTGCAGCGCTTCGCTGGGCCGGGGAAATGTTTTTTGATAGTCGATAAAAGAATAGGAATTCGACCCGCCTTTTTGCATGGGCGGCTGGGCCATTATGGGAATAACAAGATTGCTTAAGATCAATACGGTTAAGAGGTTCTTCATGCTGCTTTCTGTTTAGGTTTAACGGCGGGTAACGGATTTTAGTACAGACGTTTTGCTAAGATAGTCCGAAAGTCCGAAAGTCAGTGAGTCGGAAAGACGGGAAATCCGCAAGAGCAAAGGAATACTATGAATATAGAAAGCTTTCTTCCCGACATCCCGTCTTTCCGACTTCCCGACTTCCTGTCTTCCGGACTTTCCGACTCAACTCACAAATTCCCTCTTGCATCCTGCTCTCTCTCCAATGCTTCAAACAGGGCTTTGAAATTTCCTTTGCCAAAGCTTTTGGCACCTTTCCGTTGTATGATCTCAAAGAA
>JBEBIF010000416.1:0-3238 GCA_040080515.1 Chitinophagaceae bacterium
CCTGCAACCTGTGCAACAGCAATAAACGGATCAATAACGGTAAATGCTATTGGAGGAACTGGTCCTTACATTTATCAGCTGAATGGTGGTTTGCCGCAACTTGGAGGGAATACATACACATTTACCAACGTTGCTGCGGGCCCACATGCTGTTTTAATAACAGATTTTAATGGTTGTTTCAAACCACTAGCTCCTGCGGTAGGTGCTGGTCCGGATATAGTGGCCACGCATACGGCCTTTGCAACCAGTTGTTTTGGCGCCGCTAATGGTGCGGTCACGATCAACCCTTCAAACGGATCAGGCTCTTACACTTTTTCATTGGACGGGGCCTCACCTGTGACCATAACAGCGCCTTACACGTTTACGAACCTGGGTAACGGGATACACAACTTCCAGGTATTTGATGCGGTGGGTTGCGCCAGTATTATTTATCCTTTTACGATCCTTCCCGGCCCCCCGCTCAGCACTACGGGCAATGTAACAAACGTCTCCTGTTTTGGAAGTGCTTCAGGTGCAATACTTGCAAATCCTCCGGCCCTGGGAGCGCCGCCATATCAGTATTCAACAGATAACACCAACTGGCAAAGCAGCCCCTTATTTACAGGATTGATTGCCGGAGGATATACTATTTATTATCGCTCAGCAAATGGTTGTCGTGGTTCTACCGATTTTACGGTTGCTCAACCGCAGGCATTAACGGCCACCACTGCCACCAATCCTGTTCGTTGTAATGGGGAGAATAACGGGACCATCGTTGTTTCTCCCGCCGGGGGAGTAGCTCCTTACCAATACTCCATTGATGGTGGTGTTACCTGGCAAAGCAGCAACACGTTTATTGTAAATGCCGGTATATACAACATACGTATCAGGGATGCCAACCAGTGTATCACAAACAGGAATGGAATTGTTGTGACGCAACCACCGGTTCTTTCCGCTTTTGCAGTCAATACAAATGCCAGCTGCGATGGTGGAAATGATGGCCACATTATAGTGAATGCATCAGGTGGAAATGGAAACTATACTTACGCAATTAACGGGTTTCCTTTTCAGACATCCAATGTGTTCAACGTTGATCCCGGCACCTACACAGTAACTGTAAATGATAACCTTGGTTGTACCAATTCATTCCCTGCCACGGTGGGACTTACCGTCAACCTGTTTTTGCAACCTCAAACAGATCCGCATATTTGTGAAGGAACTTCCACACAATTGCAAACCAGTTCCAATGCCACACAGTATGCCTGGTCACCCCGGATTGGTTTAAGTGACAGCACCCTTGCCAATCCTGTTGCTGATCCGGCTGTAACAAGCCAGTACGCACTGACGGCAGTATTAGGCCGTTGTACTGCTTATGATACGATCGTAGTGGTGGTTCATACGGCACCCGTTCCCAATGCAGGGGCTGATGGAAATATTTGTTACGGCCAATCGTATGTGCTGCAGGGAAGTGGTGGCGCACAATTCAGCTGGACACCGCCCATATATCTCAATACAACAACGGGGGCCAACCCAGTTTCCACACCTACCAGAACAACAGCTTATTTCTTATCCGTGACTGATTCAATCGGCTGCCACTCTTTAGTTACAGATGAAATGAAAGTGGCGGTGAAAAGAACTATGAAGGTGAATACATCGCCTTTTGACACAACCAGTCACCCCGGCGCACAGTTTCAATTATTAGCCATCTCACCGGGTATCAGTTATAGTTGGTCGCCACCAGTTGGATTAAGCAGCACTACTATTCCCAACCCTGTGGTAACCGTAGGTGGAATCGGAGATGACATTACTTATGAAGTAGTGGCGGTGGATGAGGAAGGGTGTAAGGCAGAAGGCTATGTACGGATCAAAGTATATAAAGGCCCGGATATTTATGTTCCTACCGGGTTTACACCTGATGGGGATGGCCGAAACGATAAGTTTACACCCATACCAGTAGGGATAAAGAGTTATAATTATTTCAGGGTGTTTAACCGCTGGGGACAACTCATTTTTTCCACCAGCAGGATGAATGAGGGATGGGATGGCAAACTGGCAGGAAAGGAGCAGGCTTCCGGAATGTATGTGTGGATGGTGGAAGGGGTGACCAAAGAGAACAAGGTGATAACAAAAAAAGGAACCGTTCTGCTGATACGTTAATAATTGACCGGGTTTAGTGTATAAAATTAATACGGAAGGGCGGATTTAATTCGGTGGCTTTTTGGTGAACCCTTATTTTTGCTTGCCCTCCGAAGCATTATTTAAAATAAGCAAAGGCGGGTTTGCCCTCCGAGGCTCTATTTAAAATAAGCAAAGGTGGGCTCGCCTGCTGTTGTCTCTCTTAAAAAGACATGAAGACAGGCTGTTCTCAAATAAAACCAATATGGTAGATGTAATACTCGGCCTCCAGTGGGGCGATGAAGGAAAAGGAAAGATCGTTGACTTTTTTGCCAAAGATTATGATGTGGTGGCAAGGTTCCAGGGAGGGCCAAATGCCGGGCATACCCTTTATGTAGAGGATAAGAAGGTAGTACTGCACCAGATTCCCTCCGGTGTTTTCCGCAGCGGAATCATCAATCTTATAGGTAATGGTGTGGTGCTGGACCCGGTAACACTAAAAAGAGAATGTGATACGGTCGCTTCTTTTGGTATTGATCTGAAAAAAAACTTGTTCATTGCGGAACGCACCCATCTGATCCTGCCCACACACCGGGCATTGGATAAAGCAGCAGAATTATCCAAAGGCACTCAAAAGATCGGTTCTACTTTAAAAGGCATCGGCCCTACTTATATGGATAAAACAGGCCGTAATGGTTTGAGGGTGGGCGACCTGCTGGATAAAAATTTTACTACCTCGTATATCAAGCTTCGCCTAAAACACCAACGTTTGTTAGATAATTATAATTTCCAGGAAGATATCACAGCCTGGGAAGAAGAGTTTTTTGAAGCGCTGGAGTTCTTAAAGGAACTGAACATTGTAAATGGTGAATACTTTATCAATAAACAGATAAAGGCAGGTAAAAAAATATTAGCAGAAGGCGCCCAGGGCAGTATGCTGGATATAGATTTTGGAACATTCCCATATGTTACCTCTTCCAGCACTATCTCAGCAGGTGTGTGCAGTGGACTGGGTATTGCTCCGCAGCATATAAAGGATGTGATCGGTGTTACAAAGGCCTATTGTACCCGGGTAGGCGGAGGTCCTTTTCTACAGAACTGGAAAATGAAACAGGCGAGGAGCTAAGAAGAATTGGAAGTGAAT
>JBEBIF010000417.1:0-3235 GCA_040080515.1 Chitinophagaceae bacterium
TGTGTATAAGAGACAGGGGTTGGGAGAGCTATAGTGTATTATTTGTTTTGTTTTGTGTGGTTTCTTTTTGGGCCTCACCCTGACGAACTATAAAGTATCGTTTACTTAGTGCTCCCTCTCCGAGGGAGAGGGTGGTCGTATATTGTTGGGGTGGGCCTCACCCTGGTTTACTACTGTGTATCGTTTACTTTATGCTCCCTCTCCGAGGGAGAGGGTGGTCGTTTGTGAGGCGGGGTTGGGTGAGCTATAGTGTATTATTTGTTTTGTTTTGTGTGGTTTCTTTTTGGGCCTCACCCTGACGAACTATAGGGTATCGTTTACTTAGTGCTCCCTCTCCGAGGGAGAGGGTGGTCGTTTGTGTGCGGGGTTGGGTGTTTTTATTGTTCCGTCGGGCAGCAATTTCTTGATACTCTTTTATGTTTTCGTTTGAAAGAATTAAATTTGGGAAAACGTATCTTATGTCCGCTTCATCAACAGATAACAAATTGACCAAATACTGGTCGTTATTATCACCTGAACAAAAGAAGTCTCTTTTAACAGTTATTACGTCCTTTATACAATCGGCAGATACAAATAACCAGGAACTACGTGAGCCGGAAGCTGTTTATTATAAAGAAGTAAGTGATTTGCCAGCGGAAATACTACAACTGCTTAATGAAGAACAAAAGGAAGCTTTAATCAGCCTGATCGCATCATTCGGTATTGAAATTACTGATCAGCGTATTAGTATTGAGCAATACAATAAAGAACTGGATGAGGCGGATGCTGAATTTGAAAAGGGTGAATTTATGAGCCATGATGAAGTAATCGTTCTGTCAAAGAAATGGATACATGGCTGATCGAAAGCTTTTCTGGACTAAGACTGCGATAAAACAATTTGAAGCGGCGATCACACATATCGCATTACTGACAGCAGTATAAGAGTATTGCGGGTACGGCACAGTAAAATGGATCCCAAAGAGTATTAATACAACTTCTTTAGGATCCATTAGTATTTTCCTTATCTATTCTTTTTTTCTACCTATCCTTCTCGACTTCCGCTTACAACACCTGGCACGATGGATGCGTATTTTGAAACGAAGTGACCTGTGTTCCCGGTACCGTGTTCCCCTGCAATATATAAAACTTGGTCAGGTTAGGGTTCGAGGTGATCATCGGTGTTATATTGGTCAGGTTGTTATTATACAGGTATAGTGTTTGCAATCCATTGATCCCTCCCAGCGGCGCCAGGTTGGTGATGCTGTTCCCGCTTAACTCAAGCAGCCTCAGCGTACTGATATTTTGTAATGGTGTAAGATCAGTGATCTGGTTATTTCTCAATGTAACGTTAACCAAAGAGGGTTGTCCCACAAGTGGTGAAAGATCAGTGATCTGGTTGTCTGACAGGTCTACTGTGCGAAATGCGATGTTAGCATTAAAAGAGGGTAATGTTGATACATTGTTGTCTGACAGGTCTGCAAAGATAAGCGCCGTCATGTTCTGCAACGGTGCCAGGTTACTGACGTTGTTGCTGTCGAGGCGGATCGTTTGCATCGCAGTCATATTCTGCAGGGGTGCAATGTTGCTTACATTGCACTCACTCAGGTTGAGAATAACAACTGCGGTCAAATTCTGCAGTGGTGTGACATCTGTGATGGGATTAAAAGCGAGATTCAAATATTTTATACTGGTAAGATTTTGCAGGGCACTGAGAGAAGTAAGCTGACAGGTATTCAATGACAGGTCCACCAGAGCCGTTAAGTTTTGCAGGGGAGTAATACTTTGAAGCGGGTTTACCGGCAGCCATAACGTTTTCAGCCCGGTCAGGTTTTGCAACGGCGTAATGTCGCTGATGGCGTTTTGACTCAGGTATAGTTCTGTCAGGTTGGTTAAACCTTGCAATGGTGTAATGTTGGTTAAGCTGCCCCGTGCCAGGTCAAGGTATTTCAGACGGGTAAGGTCTTTTATGGGAGTGAGGTCGGTGAATGCGTGGATGACACCGTTGATCGAAGATAATTCCAGTGTGTCCATGCCGGTAAAATATTGCAGGCCGATGAGTGACTGTACCTGCGCTATGGTGTACGCCCTGATGGTTTGCACATTCTTTACATCTGCATAATAGATGTTGCCGGTTGGTTTGCTAATGATCTCTCTTACTTTTTGACGGAGACTGGGATCGGGTATGTTCACAATGTCGCTGTCGTTATACAGTTGTGCAGTACCGGAACTGTCGCATAAGGTGGCATTATAATTATTTAAACCGGGGTTGACCAGGCTTACACTGCTGAAGTAAAATTGATTGTTGTAATAAGCAGATGCCTGTGCGGTGACCGGACTTCCGATGCAGGCAGGTATGGCCGTGCCGGTGTTGATATGTCCTTGTGCATCTGTAATACCATTCAATATGGTAAAGGAGTTGGCACCATTCAGAAATATCTGGTACGGATGATTGGGCAGCATTTGAGTATTGCATTGAAACAATGTTCCCGTAAACTGGTAGCCCTGCATGGTGGGGCTGTTGACCGTTATTGTTTCTGAACGGGTTTGTGTTACAGGCAGCAGGTTATACACGAGGGTATCGCAAGGATAAGCGATCTTTAATATCAGTGCTTCATTGCTGGAGCAGTTGATCAGTGTGGCCTCACCCGCATTGTCTGTATAGAAACCTTTGACAAATGAATTGTTGGGCCGGTACACATCCACCCGCAGGTTGGAGATAGGAATGAGGCTGGTGTTTTGAAATAACAGGTTCAGTTCAAAATCATTGAACTCCAGGTCCAGGTTCCAGATAGAGAAATGATTGACCTCTGCTATATAGAAGTTGCCGGATTTGGTGGCAGTGCCCTGTTGTATCCAGATACCATACTTTTCATTAAAATGCCAGAGCGGTATAGTAGCGGGGCTACCGGCAGGAGCGGGGAGTTCCATCTTTACTGTTTTGCCGGAGGCGATCACTAATTTATTACCGGTAGGGTCAGTCAATTCTACGTTTGCCATACCGAAGCTTTGTAAGGCATTGATCTCATTTGTCTCGTTCAGTCCGCTGAGCATACCGGGAATGAGATAAGGAAAGTTAGCACCCGATGGATTGATATAACGGGCCACTACATGTATCTGCCCGGTGTAAGCGGCACCGCCGGGTCGTACTATTGAGTTGGCCGGGAACGTCAATTTGATATTATCAATGGTAATGGTACCACCTGTAGCGGGCACCTGCTGGCTGGTGCCTGTGGCCTGCAGCATTATTTTTTCACTA
>JBEBIF010000418.1:0-3233 GCA_040080515.1 Chitinophagaceae bacterium
AAGGATATTGTAATGAGAAGGAATAAATGGAACAATCATGCCCTTCATCATTGAACTCCTTTGCCAGCCGCTGATTGAAAGTAGCCAAACCGCCCCGCAACGGATGCCCGGGCCCTATGATGACCACTTTCGCCATTTATAAACCTGTTTTGGTTTCTACCAGGTAAGCGTTTCGGCTGGGAGAATTCCTGGAGATCAGCTCGCCGATGAAACCTGCCAGGAATAATTGCATGCCAACAATAAGAGAGGTGAGGGCAAGGAAAAATCCGGGACGGTTGGTGAGTGCAAAACTGTTGTCCATCAACTTTGAAATAACAAGATAGATGGAAATACCCAGTCCCATAAGAAAGAAAAGGGAACCCCATAAACCAAAGAAGTGCATGGGCCTTTTGGCAAATTTCCCTACAAAAGTGATGGACAACAGGTCGAGGAAACCATTAACGAATCTTCTCCACCCAAATTTTGAAACACCATATTTCCTGGGACGGTGCTCCACCACTTTCTCACCGATCTTTTTGAAACCGGCCCATTTGGCCAATACGGGAATATACCGGTGCATTTCTCCATATACTTCGATGCCTTTTACCACCCGGCTGCGATAAGCTTTCAACCCGCAATTAAAATCATGCAGTTTGATACCAGATACCCAACGGGTAACGGCATTGAAAAATTTGGAAGGAATGTTTTTGGTGAATGTATTGTCGTATCGTTTCTTTTTCCAGCCGCTTACAATATCATACCCGCCTTCGAGGATCATCCGGCGCAGCTCCGGTATTTCATCCGGGCTGTCCTGCAGGTCTGCATCCATTGTTATTACCACATCGCCGCTGGTAGCCCGGAAGGCTTCATTCAATCCTGCTGATTTGCCATAATTCCGCTGAAACTTAATTCCTTTAATATTGGGATTTTTTGAACGGAGTTGTTCAATCACTTCCCAGGAATTATCGGTGCTGCCATCGTCTACAAAGATCACTTCGTAGGTGTAATGATTATCGTTCATTACTTTTTCAATCCATGCAGCCAGCTCCGGCAGGGACTCTGACTCATCTATAAGTGGTATGACGATGGAAAGGTCCATAACTTATTTTCTTCTGATAATAATTAATGATGACACCGCAGTTACAACAGCCCCAATGATCAAATATCCGATAATTGAGCCGTAAACAAGCGTCATGGTGTAGTTCTTTTTGTACTTGGCAACGGCAGCTTCTATATCAGGAGGCAGCGTATCTTTTTGTTTTAATAATTCCTCCCGGTAGTATTTAGATGACTCTTCAGCAAACTCCGGATGCATTGAGCTGAATGTTGCTGTAAAAAGTACCATCATCAGTGTGATCACAATAAAGCAACGGAAGCCCTGGTTAAATGAATCGCCAAACTTACCTGTAAACAATGAAGTTTTGCTGTAGGCAACAACTGTCCACACCACCCCAATCGCATACACAGCATAAACAAGAAACTGGAAAGGTGAATTGGCTGGCATGCCTGAATAATAAGTTACCAGCGCAATGGCTATCATAATAACGGCGGCTATCAGGCCTTTTATGGCAGGTCGCAGGTTCATCGTAGTTGCTTAGCTTATGGCTGTTTTAGTTCCGTTAATGATACCTGCTACCTTTCCGGTCAGCTCTTTGCCTATAAATGGCGAGTTCTTTGATTTTGACCGGATATCTTTTTCCGAAACGGTCCATTTAAAACCGGGTACGAATAAGGTAAGAGAAGCTACACTGCCTTCTTTTATAGAAGCTGGTGCAAGATTAAAAAGTTTTCGGGGGTTGATAGCCAATAGTTCCACCCATTTGGCCGGGCTAATAGAAGGAAGTGAAGTGGATAATACCCCATAGGCCGTTTCTAACCCGATCATTCCAAATTTGGCATATTCAAATTCCATCACTTTGCTATCATACTCATGCGGCAAGTGATGGGTGGCGATGCAATCAATGTAGCCTTCAGCCACTGCTCTTTGCAACGCATCACGGTCTTCTTTGCTTCTCAGCGGAGGGTTTACTTTCAGGTTCGTATTATAGCTCACCAGGTCTTCATCACAAAAGAAAAGATGATAGGGAGTAACGGAGCAACTGATAGCGGCGCCGCTGTCTTTTCCTCTTTTGATGTATTCCAGGGATTTTCGGGTGCTTACTCCTGTAAAATGCATTTTAGAATTGGCATAACGGGAGAGTTTGATGTCCCTGGCCACGATCAGTTCTTCTGCCATTGCAGGTTTACCTGGCAACCCCAGTTGAGTAGATACAATACCTTCATTCATCAGCCCATGCGGGTTGATGCTTTTATCATCTGGCAGTTGGATCAAAATGCCATCAAAAGCCTTTACATATTGCAATGCTTTGACCAATAATCCGGCTGATTGAACGGAATTAATACCATCACTAAAGGCGATGGCGCCGCTGGCTTTCATATCATACATTTCAGCCAGTTCATTCCCTTCGGTATTCCTGGTGATGGCGCCGATGGGATGAATAGTTACAGGCAGCGATTTTGTTTTCTGGGAAATATATTCCACACCTGCCTTATTATGGATGGCCGGGTTGGTATTAGGTATCACAAAGACATCGGTATAGCCTCCTGCAGCAGCAGCAGCAGCACCAGTCTCCATTGTTTCCTTGAATTCATAACCCGGATCAGCAAAATTGGCAAACACATCTACCCATCCCGGAGACACATGAAGGCCCTGTATGCTGACTTCCTGGTCTGCCTTTTCAGAAATGCTGTTGGCTATCCTGGAAATGCTTCCGTTTTCAATAAAAATGTCTGCTGCTTGTCCGTTGAAAGGAGAGGAGGGGTCAACAATTGTGGCTTGCTTAATGAGTATTTTCATTAAGGGGCGAAGATAAAGGTTGTTTTTGGTTCAGAAAAATGGGAAAAGCCTTACTTTTGACCTCCCCAATAAGTATTTAATTGTTCGGGACGTAGCGCAGCCCGGTAGCGCACTTGCATGGGGTGCAAGGGGTCGCTAGTTCGAATCTAGTCGTCCCGACTTCGCCCGCCAAAGCTTTAGCAATGGCGGGTTTTTTTTTAGATAACTCTTTTGGTTTGCCATCTGGCTTCGTCAGGCAAGCCCGACTTTTTAAAAAGACTCTTGAATTTTCAAGGGTCTTTTTTAATTTTGAACTCTTTTCGGGATGTAGCGCAGCCCGGTAGCGTACTTCGTTCGGGACGAAGGGGTCGCTGGTTCGAATCCAGTCATCCCGACTTTAAAAAGGCTTCAGCAACGC
>JBEBIF010000419.1:0-3229 GCA_040080515.1 Chitinophagaceae bacterium
CTAACCTCGTCTCGTGGGCTCGGGATGTGTATAAGAGACAGGTAGTATCGCTGCCATGATAGATACTTCGCTCCTGCACCCATCCTTTAAAATCATCTTCGTTGATCTTATTGGGGAAATTAAATGCGGGATGATCAGGTTTCAGCAATGTTACAGCCGCATTTTCATCCGTCACCCTGGTACGGGTAATGTTGAAATTATACGGACCGATCTTAGCTCTCACCGGGCCTATCTGGTTGCTGGTATTATATTGTACGATCAGGTTGCCGCCTTCATTCACATACTTCATCAGCTTATCGTAATGCTTATTCATCCAGTCGTGTGTATTATAGGCTCTTACACCGGTAAGGATCGCATCGTACTGACCAAGGTTATTTCTTGATAGTTCTTTATCAGACAGTAGTGTCACTTCGTAGCCCATCTGTTCCAGTGCTTCCGGAACTTTATCTCCGGCGCCGGTTATATAGCCGATCTTTTTGCCGTAGATTTTCAGGTCGAGCTTTTGGTTGTTGACGGTGGCCGCAGTGAAGTAAGTGATATAGGGTATGTAATCATATTTGATTTCTTTCATTCCCACATAATAGACATCCTTTCTTCCATTGTTGGCATCCATCGCAAAAAAATAGTCGTTGTCTTTGCTGGCTTCAATGGAATACTCCACGGCGATCGTTTTGTTTTTCTCTTCAAAGATCAGCTTATCCGGAGAATAGCTCACCTTTACCTTATCTATTTGCTCCCTGCCCACATCATTTAGAAAAGTTTGAAATCCTTTTTTCTTACCGGTAATGTTCAATACTCCTGTAAATGAATTATTGCCTTTGGAAATTTTTACTTTGCTATCAGGTGTTATCAATGCAGGTGGCAAAACAGTAACGGGCTGGTACAGCTCTCCTTTTACAGGGTCGGTGAATTTATATTTTACGGGCCGTACAAAGCTGAATGGCACCCCGTATATACTTACATCTACAAAAGCATAATAAGCAGGGTCTGCATCCGGCTGGCCAATTGCCTGCTGGTCCGTTATATTAAAATAGCCTTCCTCCATTTTCTTTGCTAACCAATACGGTTGTGTGATAGGTTTATTTGCCGGAACATAGATCGTTTTAGCAAAATTCAGGTTCTTATTCTTGTCTAAACTCCTGTTGAATACAGAATCAAAATCATCCACCTTTACTTTTTGCAACAAAGCATCTGTACCCAGCCGGTTGTTAAAAGAAAAGCTGATGCGGAGTGAATCTGTTTGCACGGCAAATTGTTCTGAAGTGGTAACATCTAAAAAAAGACCACTACACTGGACGATGAGCTGATATACTTCTTTTAGCTTTTGTTTTTTCCAGTATCCTTCTGGTAATGTATTGATGGATTGATATAACCGTACCAAGCCTTCCACGGACCTGTCGGGTCGCAACAAATCAAATTTTGAAGTAAGGCTGTCTATCATTTTTCCGATGCTTTCGCCACCCGGTATTCTTTTCCAGGTCAGTTCAATACCATCCAGCAATTCATTTGCGGGTTGATCTCCTTTAGTTGCTTTAAAATATTCCAGAGATTCTCCACGGGTAGCAGGTACACCAAATCCCTGGCTTTTATGCTGGCTTCTGCTTTCCGCTGCTATTTCTCCATAACTTTTTCCTAATAATGGATTATAACCGCCCACATCAATTTTTAATTGGTCTTCCCGCTGTGTATTGGTGCCACCAAAATTGAAGGTGTTCCACAATACCCGTTTCGCCTGCCAGACAGAAACATACTGAAGTTGTTCCGGAAAACGATTGGGATCGGCTGCGGCTTCAAAGGCTTCATTTGCCAAAATGCCCGACGCCGTATGATGCCCGTGTCCACCTTCACCAGTTGTTGGAAAACGGTTAATGATCACATCAGGTTGAAATTTCCGTATGACCCAAACTACATCACTTAATATCTTTTCTTTGTCCCACTTGGCAAATGTTTCCTGTGGTGTTTTAGAATATCCAAAATCAAAGGCCCTTGTAAAGAACTGTTCGCCGCCATCAATTCTTCGGGCAGATAATAACTCTTGTGTCCGTATCAATCCAAGATCAATTCCCTGTTCATCACCCACCAGGTTTTGCCCACCGTCTCCCCTTGTCAGCGACAGGTAGCCGGTGCGGTACATTTTATCTTTGGATAAGTAAGTGATCAGCCTGGTATTCTCATCATCGGGGTGTGCCGCAATATATAATACAGAACCCAGTACATTCAGCTTGCGCAATGCGAGATACATATCTGCAGAGGTCCAGCTTTGTGGAGGTTGGGCCAAGAGATTAAAAGAGAGAAACAGAAAAAGAGAAACTGGAATTGCTTTTTTCATTCTGAACATTTAATAGGCGAATATAAGTCTTGTTTACAAAGCGTTTCTGCCGCTGATAAAGAAAAAAGCCGGAAGCTTTTCAGTTCCGGCCTTGTTTAACATTTTCAAACTTATTTCCCCTTCTTCTCCCCGTCATCGTCGGTTACCTTTTTTCCCAGCTTTTCCAGTAATTGCAATCCCAGCAGGCCGCTGATACCACCATTGGCACTATCACCACCGCCGGTAATAAGCACATCCGGCATGATCTTCACTTTCTCCGCAGCAATGGACTCCATTACTTTCAGTTGGGTAAAATTGTCGCCTCCCATTGCTTCTACGGAAAGCTTATAAGATTCGGCATTTGATTTACCAATGGCCAATATCTTTTCCGCCTCGGCATTACCAGTAAGGGAGATTCTTTCCGCTTCGGCTTTTGCCAGCAATTCAATTTTCTCCGAATCTGCTTTTGCAAGCACTCTTGTTTTTTCTGCTTCACCACTGGCCAGTAATTTCAGCCGGTCTGCTTCTGCTGTCGATTGAAGCCGCACACTATTCGCTTCACCAGTGGCTTTTTTTACAGATGCGTCGGCAATACGTTCGGCTATCAATACGCCCTGGTCTGCTTTTACGATCTCTTTTTGTATTTCAGCAATAGCCGTTTCTTTTTCAAGGGTCTGTCTTGTTTCCTGCGCTTTCTTTTCTGTATCGTAAGTGATCTTTTGTTCTTCTGCCAGTTTACGATCAGTTAGTGTTTTCATCAAACTTTCCGGTGGTACAATGTCCCCGATCAGTGTATCCACTCCATACACGTTATATTGCTCCAGCACTTTACCAATATGATCTTTGGCAGACTGCTGTCTTTCTTTACGGGTACCAAGGAAGGCGATCACATCACTGTCCTGCGCACTGTTACGGAAATAG
>JBEBIF010000060.1:0-13776 GCA_040080515.1 Chitinophagaceae bacterium
ATATCGATTGGGGACCTTTCTTCATTGCCTGGGAAATGCCGGGTCACTTCCCACAGGTGTTATCCGATAAAATATTCGGCACTGAAGCTACCCGCCTTTATAACGAAGCACAAAAGATGGTGGAGCGGATCATTGCCGAAAAATGGTTTAGCGCCGATGGCGTTATTGGTTTCTGGCCCGCCAGCAGCAATAATGCAGATACTATCACCCTGCAAACAGAAACCGGTGAAGTCAAATTAGAATCCTTGCGCCAGCAGATAAAGAAGGCAGTGGGTCAACCAAGTTATTCCTTATCCGATTTTATAAAGCCAAGCCCATCCCCTCAAACAGACTGGATTACCGGAGACGCTGCTAAAGTCCCTTCCCGAGAGGAAGATGATGTGAGAAACGGATATCAATGGGCTGATCCGGTAACTTATCCATTGTTAAAGAAATATGCGCAAGAGCACCGGTCTGATCCAACGCAAGCCGAAGATGTTCTTTGGCGTATTGTAAAAACAAAAAAACTGGAAGGATACAAATTCAGAAGACAACATATAATAGGCAATTACATTGCAGACTTGGTTTGTCTTGATAAAAGATTAGTTATAGAAATAGATGGTCTCATTCACCAGCTTCCGGAAAATAAAGAAGCGGATGAAATAAGAACCAAATGGCTGAATGAACAAGGCTTTAAAGTACTCAGGATTACGAATGAGCAAGTATTGAACCATACGGATGAGACGCTTGATTTGATCTCCTCAACATTAAAGACTCAACCAAGCATAAAAGAAAATTCAAACCTAAGTTTCCCCTTCGGGGGACAGGGGGCGGTGTCTGATTACATGGGTTCTTTCGCCGTCACCATTCACGGCGCAAAGAAGCACATTGATCAATATGCAGCCGACAATGATGAGTACAATAAGATACTGGTACAAATTTTAGCCGACCGTTTTGTAGAAGCCTATGCGGAATGCCTGCACCAGAAAGTAAGAAAAGAATATTGGGGCTACGAAAAAGAGGAGAGCCTGACCAACGAAGAACTCATCAAAGAACAATACAAAGGTATCCGCCCCGCACCAGGCTATCCTGCCTGTCCCGATCATACCGAAAAGCTGAAACTCTTTGATCTGCTGAACGTGACAGAAAATATCGGCATCGAATTAACCGAAAGCCTGGCCATGAATCCGCCGGCTTCTGTTTGCGGCTGGTATATAGCCCATCCCCAAAGTCATTACTTTGGTTTGGGTAAAATAAATAAGGATCAGCTGGAAGATTATGCCAACCGGAAAGGGATGAGTTTGGAAGAAATGGAAAGGTGGTTGCGGCCTGTTTTGGAATAAGGTAGTGGGTCAGTTTGAAATAAAATTGAACCACAGAGGAACATAGGAACACAATAGAAACACACATAGCTATCTGTACTCCCTATGTTTCTATCTTTCTATGTGGTTCAAAGGGATTTTAGGACGGTCAATTTTCAAACTGACCCACTACCCGAATAACTAAACCACCTCTATATCCTTCAACTTTCTCAGCAATTTATCAGATGATTGAAAATGTATACTTTTTATTCCAAGCTGCTCTGCTGCCTGTACATTCCTCAGGTTATCATCAATAAATAATGCTTCTTCTGGCTTTACATCATACCGGTTCAATAAAACCTTGTAAAACTCCGGGAAAGGCTTTCGCATTTTCTCTTCACCACTTACCACCCGGCCATCAAACCATTGCAGGAAATCATACCGCACTAATGCAATATTAAAAAGATCGGCCTGCCAGTTGGTCAAAGCGTATAGTTTATACTTACCGGATTCTTTTAACTGCCTGAATAGTTCCACCGTTTCATGAATCGGGCCGTTCAGCATATCTGTCCAGCGGCCATAATAGTCCCGGATGGGTTTTTCCCAATCAGGAAACTTTGTAATTAATACCTGTGTAGCTTCCACTATAGAACGGCCCGCATCCTGTTCTTCATTCCATTCTGTAGTACAGATATGCTGAAAGAAATAATCTCTCTTTTCTATTGTGTCAAAATATTCACCATACACATACATCGGGTTCCAGTCGATCAATACCCCGCCAAGATCAAAAATGATCGTCTTTATTTCAGCCATGATTATACCGGAATTTTAGCCAGATCATAATAGAAGAAAAAATCAAGAGTACTGAGTTCGTGATAATGATCACCCAGTTGACAGGAGTCAGCAAAGCGCCATACGCCACCCACATTACTTCATTGGTCGCAGCTATCAGAAACATCATCAAAGAAATATCCTTTGCAGATTTTTCTTTCCAGGTTTTAATTACCTGTGGTAAAAAAGTAAGTGTGGTGACGATTCCGGCAACAGTACCCAATAGATTAACGGCTGTCATTATTTATACTTTTTAAGTTGCTTGATTTGTTCTGCTGTTGCGGGCATAAAGCTCACCGCCGTTCCACCACCCGGCGCCAGTTTTAAACGCAACGATGTTTTACTATCCACCAGGAACTTTTCAATCACATACGCCTCAGGATTCTCTTTCCAGTCGGCATTGTCTGCATCCCTGTAGATGGTGGCCACATATTTCTTATCTGCATCCAGGAATGATAAAGCGGTAGTAAAGTTTCTTGCCACTTCATCTGTGATGGCGCCGAGAAACCAGTTGTCACTTCCTTTTGCTTTCCTTGTAATAACTACATAATCACCCGGCTCAGCCTCGAGTATCTTTGAATCATCCCAATCCACTGCCACATCTTTAATGAATTGAAAAGCATCCATCCTTGCTTCATAATTTTCCGGGAGGTCTGCAGCCATTTGCAGCGGGCTGAACATCGTTACATACAATGCCAGTTGCTTTGCTAATGTAGTATGCACCTGTTCTTTTTTCTCCGCGTTATAATAGCTCATCTTGATCTTAAAAATACCCGGTGTATAGTCCATCGGGCCACCCATTAGTCGTGTAAATGCCAGTATGGTTTCATGTTCGGGTGGATTGCCCACACTCCAGGCATTGAATTCATTTCCTCTGGCTGCTTCGCAGGCCAGGAAGTTGGGATATGTTCTGTGCAAACCGGTAGGACGAACCGGTTCATGCATATCCACCATGATATGATGATCTGCTGTCTTTTGTGTTACTCTTTCATAGTGGCGTACCATCCACTGTCCGTCGTGGTGTTCCCCTCTTGGAATGATCCTTCCCACATAACCGGTTTTAACAGCCGTATATCCAAACCGGTTCATAAAACGGTAAGCGGTATCCATCCAGCGTTCATAATTCGTTACCGAACCGGATGTTTCATGGTGCATAATGATCTTTACTCCTTTTGAAGCTGCATACGTTTGCAATTCCTGTACATTAAAATCAGGATACGGGGTAACAAAATCAAATACATCCTCTTTCCATTGGCCAAACCAATCTTCCCAACCGGTATCCCAGCCTTCTACCAATACTCCTTGTATGCCATTCTTTGCAGCAAAATCGATATACTTTTTTACGTTAGCTGTAGTGGCACCATGCGGCACTTTGGTTGCCTGTTGAGAACCCACCTGCTCGCCGCTGTAATCCCAGCTGCTTTTGCCCACATGCATTTCCCACCATACACCCACCATCTTTTGCGGTTTGATCCATGAGACATCCTGGATTTTGGAAGGCTCATTCACGTTCAATATTAATTTGGAAGCCAATATCTCTGTAGCCTTGTCACTGATAATGATAGTGCGCCACGGAGTAACGGCCGGTGTTTGCAAATACGCCTTATTACCAATCGCATCCGGTACCAGGTGTGCGGATAATGCAAAGCTTGACTTATCGATCACCAGGTTCATCGCCGGGTAATTGATCAGCGCCGCTTCATGTATGTTAATGTAAAGCCCATCCTTCGACTTCATCATCAGCGGCGTTTGTACAGCATTCTTATCAAAAAAGGTTTTAGCATGTATCTCCTGCGCAAAACCACCGCCTGAGGCATCCACACCACTGAGGTTGCTGGTGTAATAAGCATACTCATTCGTATCATAATCCCCGGGGATCCAGAAAGCCTTATGATCACCGGTCATAACAAATTGTGTCAATTCATCAGCAATGATAAAATGATTGAGCGTTGGTTGCTTTGGAAAAGAATAACGGAAAGCGGCCCCATCATTGAAAACCCTGATCACCAGGTCCACCAGTATTCCGTTCTGTCCTTTTAGTTTTAAAATAAGCTGGTTATAATTGTTGCGGATCGTTTTCAATTCGCCCCAAACGGGTTGCCAGTTTTCATCAGCTGTGCTATGCTCTTTAGCCAATACTTCAAAATAATCAAGCCGCAGAGAAGGTTCCTTTAAAACAAATCCTAACCCGGATGTCCTGATTGCATCCTTTTTTTTATACGAGATCTCGTAAGCTAACTTATACCCTGTAGCATTCCCATCTGTGGCAACCACTGTGAAATAAATTGTGCCGTCCGGTGATGAGACAGTTTCAATTTTGTTGGCGGAACAGATTTGTATAAAGGAGATCAATACTATGGCAAGCAACAACTTTTTATACATGATTACTATTTTATGGTAAAGGTAGATTTTTTGTGTAAACAGTACACATAATAGATTAACGCTTTTCCACCAGCCACCAGAAACGTTTCCGTGGTTTTACTTTATAGTTGGTATCTATATAGCTTCTGATATGGATCATCGCTTCATCTACATCATCTGTGATCAATACCAGTTTCATATCTTCTTTTGAAATAGTACCGGCTGCTGCCATCGCTTCTATATATTCCAATAAAGGCTGATGATATTCCTTTCCAAATAATACGACCGGGAAATTCTGAATACTCTTTGTCTGTACCAACGTGAGTGTTTCAAACAATTCATCCAATGTGCCAAAACCTCCCGGCATAATAATAAATGCATAGGAATATTTTATCAGCAACACCTTGCGAACAAAAAAATGTTCAAAGGTGACTGACTTCTGCGTATATGGATTTTCCTTTTGTTCAAAAGGCAATTGGATATTGCAGCCAATTGACATTCCTCCATTTTCAAATGCACCCCTGTTAGCCGCTTCCATTATGCCGGGGCCCCCACCCGTTATAGTGGTAAGGCCAAGTTCTGATATCCTTTTACCAAACTCCCTGGCCTTTGTATAATAAGGACTGTCTTCTTTAAAACGGGCAGAGCCAAATACGGTAATGCAGGGGCCCACAAAATGCAGGTTCCGGAACCCTTTGATAAACTGCCAGAAAACCCGCCAGGCAAACCCCAATTCATAACCCCTGCTCTTGGGGCCTTCCAGGTACACCTGTTCCTTGGGAGGAATTATAGGGCCTTTTTTCGAAATTGTTGTTGCTTCCATAGTAAAATGTAAATTGCCGGACAATTTAATCATTAATACAATGCGAATCATTTCTTATAACCTTAACGGTATCCGGGCAGCGATCAAAAAAGGATTTATTGATTGGTTAAAAACAGATCCGGCTGATGTGATCTGCATACAGGAAACAAAAGCCCACCAGGGCGATGTAGATGTAAAACTACTGGAAGCACTGGGCTATCACCACTACTGGTTCAGCGCTCAGAAAAAAGGATACAGTGGTGTGGCAGTGTTCACCAAAATAAAACCGGACAATGTAACCTATGGTAATGGCCATGGGTCAAGCGATGATGAAGGACGTGTGATACAACTGGATTTTAAAGATGTAAAGCTGATCAATGCCTATTTTCCGTCAGGCACCAGTGGAGATGAACGCCAGGGATTTAAATATCAATGGCTGAATGAGTTTTATGTATGGCTCAATAAACTAAAAAAGAAGCATCCCAAACTGATACTTTGCGGTGATTATAATATTGCACATCATGCTATAGACATTCATGATCCTAAAGGAAATAAGAATTCATCAGGATTCTTACCGGAAGAAAGGGAGTGGATGACAAAACTGCTGGATAGCGGCTGGATCGACAGTTTCCGCAGCTTTCACCCTGAACCTCACCGCTATAGCTGGTGGAGCCAGCGTTTTCCAACAGTAAGAGCACAGAATAAAGGCTGGAGAATTGATTATATAAATGTTACAGAACCGCTAAAAAAGAACCTTAAGGATGCAGAAATATACCCGGATGTAAAACACTCTGACCATTGTCCGGTATATTTAGATATCAAACTATGATCACTGCCGGCAAATTCTTTTCACCCTCTTCATAGTAGTCACCATTTGCTGAAGCAGCATTGTTAACCAAAATTCATCTTGATGGACGGATTAATTCTGTTAATCATCCTGATACCCGTTGTTTTCCTTTTTTTGCTGATAACTATTTTAAGCCGCTCCGGCGAACAGCGCCGCCTGCTGGAATCCCTGTATGATAAAATAAAACAGCTTAGCAACGAAGTATCCAGCCTTTCAAAAGAACTGAAAGAAAACAAAGAAACCCCTCCTTTAAAACCGGTTTTTAAAGAAGCGCCGGCTAAAACGATCATTAAAGAGGAACCAATTGCCGAGCAACCAGTTATTGAAAAAGAAATAATAAAAGACCCGGTAGTGATACCGAAGCAGATATGGGAGGAAAAGATTGTAGTAGCAACTCCTTCATTTACAGAACCAGGGAAGGAAGAATTGGTTGATATCAAACCGGTACAGGAGTATAAACCCGGTTATGAGCCCGAGAAAGAAACTGATATTGAAAAATTTATCGGTGAAAACCTGGCCAATAAAATTGGTATTGCAGTATTGGTATTGGGTATCGCCTTTTTTATAAAATACGCAATTGATAAAAACTGGATCAACGAAACTGGCCGTGTTATCATTGGTCTTATCAGCGGCAGTATCCTTATCGGGCTGGCACATTACTACCGGAACAGCTATCGTTCATTCAGTTCTGTATTAGTAGGCGGGGGTTTAAGTGTATTTTACTTCAGCATTGCTTTTGCCTTTCATCAGTATCACCTCATTGGACAGCTATCAGCTTTTATCGCTATGGTGGTGGTGTCGGCATTTGCAGTTGTCCTGTCCCTGTTCTATAACCGGCAGGAGCTGGCCATACTCGCCACTATTGGTGGTTTTATCACACCCTTTTTGGTAAGCACCGGGCAGGAGAATTATGTGGCTTTATTCACGTACTTATGTATCCTGAATGCCGGTTTGATAGCCCTCTCCTGGTTTAAAAGATGGCCTGCTATCAATATTATTTCTCTTTTCTTTACCACTATTATTTTCAGCGGGTGGCTGATCAAACGCATTTCCTTTGATAACACTGCAACATTCCCTTCTGGAGATGCCTTGCTATTCTCAACACTGTTTTACCTGCTGTTTGTAGTAATGAATATTATCAACAGTATCCGTCTTAAAAACAAATTCACTTCGTTTGATTTTATCATACTGCTCAGCATCAATTTCCTTTATTATGCTGCAGGTATTATCATCCTGGAATTTTGGAATGAGGGAAATGCCAAAGGCCTGTTTGCTTTATCACTGGGGGTATTCAACCTTCTGCTTACCGCTATCTTCTACCACAAGAAAAGTGCAGACAGAAATTTCGTTTCGCTGCTGATGGGTCTCAGCCTTACTTTTATTTCTTTAACAGCCCCGGTATTACTAAAGGGCAATCATATCGTTTTATTCTGGGCTGCTGAGGCTGTCCTGCTATTCTTCTTATACCAACGTTCGAAGATCATCCTGCTGAAGATAGCTTCCGGTATCGTGATCGCTTCTATGCTTATCAGCCTGGTACTTACCTGGATCGAAATATACTTTACTTCCAGCAATGCGGTGCCAGTTATTGTCAATAAAGGATTTATAACCACCTTAGCAGCAGCTGCGGCCTTATTCATTTATCATCGGCTGATGCGAAAAGAACAGGAAACCGAATACATATTCACTATTTCCACGGCTGCCGCCCGCAACTTGTTGCTGACAAAAGCGATCAGCATCCTTTATTTATCAGGAGTACTGGAACTTTACTATCAGTTCAGCCACCGCTATACGGAGGCACCAGTTCATTCCGTCTATTTGCAAGCCTATTCTTTTGCATTTGCACTCATCCTGTTGCAGGTATTCAAAAAGAGAGCGGCCTACTCGCTGCTGAAGTTTGTGCTTACTCTTTTTTGTTTCGGCTTTTACCTGGTAAATATTGCTGCCAATCACGAGGTCTCACTGGCATTACTATCCGGTACCGGCAACAATATCCTTTTTGGAGTGCATTGGTTTGCGGACGTATTACTTTTATGGTTGTTGTATGATCTGATCCGCTTCTTTTTCAAAAAAACAAATGAACAGTGGGCTGTGTACCGGTCTCCGTTTACCTGGATAGCTGCTACAGGCATCATTCTGCTGTTAAGTATTGAGATGTATCATATTATCCTCTGGGCCAATTACCAGCAGCAAAACGAATGGGCCTGGTGGAGAAACCTGTATCAAAAAGCGGGATTGAGTATTCTATGGAGTAGTTGTTCTTTCACAATGATGTGGCTTGGGATGAAACACGGTTTCCGGACACTCCGTATTATTTCACTGACCTTATTTACTATTACGCTAGTAAAATTATTTTTGTTTGATATACGCAACATTCCTCCCGGTGGAAAAATTGCTGCGTTTATTTTACTTGGCGTTTTGCTATTGGTAGTATCTTTCATGTATCAACGGCTGAAAAAAATTCTTATTGATGATACGGGTACCAATTAAAATATACGAGCATGGTGATCTATAATGTAACCATAAAAGTAGAGCATTCCATAGCTGCGCCCTGGCTGGTCTGGCTTCGGGAAGAACATATTCCGGATATTATTCATACCGGATGTTTTACACATGCCACAATACTCCGGCTGCTGGAAGTGGATGATACGGAAGGGCCCACTTATGCTGTACAATATCATTCTGCAAGCAATGCCCTTTATAACCAGTACATTGAACAGTTTTCTGATGAAATGAGAAAAAAAGGAGCAGATAAATGGGGCAATAAATTTGTTGCTTTTCGATCTGTGATGCAGGTTGTGCATTGAGTGTGCAAAAGATTAAATTTAATTTTGCGGCTGGTGAAACAATTGTATATTCCTTTCAAACCCTTTACTGGCAAGGCTTACAGCAGAACCACCTGTAACCCTTTACTGGCGGGACTTTCAGGAGTTTTTGAATTTAAAATTTGTTCTGGTTTTGTTATTGATTTCTCACCAAAACCTTGTCCCGTAAGGCTTCTGCGGGATTATACATATAAAAGGGTTGAATAAAAATATTTTGCCGGAATAAAAAAGCATATAAATTTGTCGCCGTTACTAAATCATTTAAAATTACAATCATGAACAAAGCAGAGTTAATCGCAAAAATTGCCGATGATACCGGCATCACCAAAACAGAGGCAAATGCTGCGCTCGATTCTTTTATAGAAGCTGTTACCAAAACACTGAAAGGTGGCGGCAAAGTTACCCTGGTTGGCTTCGGCACTTTTTCCGTATCAAAAAGATCTGCCCGGAATGGCCGCAATCCTCAAACTGGCGAAATAATCAAGATAAAAGCCAGAAAAGTTGCCCGTTTCAAAGCTGGCAAAGAACTTGCCGGTAAATTGTGACCACACCTGAACTAACGAACGAATTGGAAAAGCTCCATCTCGCCTGAGGCCAGACGGAGTTTTTTTTCAGATAAAGATTTTATGCAGCAACAATTAATACTTAAAATAAAAAATCATGGGAAGAGGTGATAAGAAAACAGCCAAAGGAAAACGTTTCAAAGGTTCATTTGGAAAAAGCAGACCGGTAACAAAAAGTCCGGCCAAAAAAGCTGCTGCTAAGAAAGCTGCAACTAAAAAAGCATAACAACTAAAACTGATAGTTAAAAGATAATAGTGACTGTTTATTTTAAGAAACGTTTCCTGTTATCTTTTAGCTATTGCTATTTTTAGGGCGCAAGCCGTTCTATTTTCCAGTTGCCCGTATCATCCAGGGTATATTGCAGCCGGTCGTGCAATCTGCCTGGTCGTCCCTGCCAGAACTCTATGATCACTGGTTTTACCAGGTAGCCGCCCCAATGTTCCGGACGTTCCACCTCTTTTCCTTTAAAATCTTTTTTCAATTGTTTAAACCGGGCATCCAGCCATTCCCTGTTTTGAATGACCTGGCTTTGGGGAGAAGCAATAGCACCTAACCGGCTTTCTTCCGGCCTCGAATTGAAATACGAGTCATTAGTTTCCGCATCCAGTTTCTCGATCAGGCCCGTTATTCTTACCTGCCGTTCCATTTCCTTCCAGAAAAAAACAAGACAGGCTTTGGGGTTTTCTGCCAATTGCTGCCCTTTAAAACTATTGTAATTGGTATAGAATGAAAATCCTTTTTCACTAAAATCTTTAAGTAAAACAATTCTTGCAGCCGGCACCCTGTCAGAAGAAGCGGTGGCCAGTGTCATAGCATTCACTTCCTCTATTTCCGATTTTACCGCTTGCTTCCACCATTTGGTAAATTGTTTTATGGGATCAGCCGCTGCTTTTTGCTCTGTCAGCTTCTTTTGGGAATAATTTCTGCGAATGGAGGCGATGTTTTTCTGCATGATGAAACTTTTACCCTGCAAAATTAGCTGCTTTGCAAGCTATTTAAATGACAAAAGCCCCTTTACGGAGCTTTCATATACTGATTTTCCTCAGCTATATTTTTAATCAGCCCGTTTTGATCTGCCGCTGTGCCAGCTGGTCCCGTTCTTCTGCCACAACATTCAGCATGCTTTCCAGTTCACCGATCCTTTTGAGCTGATTTTCCAGCTTCTTATTCGCATCTGCCACGGCCTGCATATCATCATTGAGTTCTTCAAGGTAGGCCACCCTTTTTTGCAATTGCTGCCGTTGAAAATTGGCTTCTTTCAACTTTTCCTCGGTTTCTGTCAACTCTTCGAGTAATTGTTTATTCTCCGTATTAATAGCATTGTATTTTCGTTTCTGTTCTTCAAAGTCCTGGGTAACTCTGTAGTACCCTTCTTTCATGTCTTCATACTCCAGGTTGATCCGCTTGGAAGAGCTTACCTGGCTTTCCAGTTTTTGAATCTTCTCCTGCAGTACATTGAATTCGCTATAAGCACTGTCCAGCATAGAGTTCATTTCGGTGGAAAGCTGTTCTTTCTGACGAACGTTATTGATCTCTTTCTCTTTTTGCGAGAGCAGGAATCTCAATTCTGATATCTGTTCGGAGAGGGCTTCATTATTCTTTAGAATCTCCTGTTGTTTTTCTTCATTTTCTTTTACAATATCTATCTGGCCGAGCAGGAGGTTTATTTTTTCGTTATGCTCCATCAGACTGCTTTGTGCTTTGCGAAGCTGATCGATGTAGTCTGGCTTTTCTGCAACCATATTTACAGGTGTTGCTTTCTTTAGTGATTCCAGCTCTGCTTTCAGTTGTTTATTGAGCTTTCGCATCTCCTCTGCCTCAATAGTATTGATCTCATTGCTTTCTTCAGTCTCGGCCAATCGCTTCTTCAGGTTTGACAATTCATTATCCCTGTATTCTATTTCATTATAATACTTCAGGCGCCAGGCTTCCAGTTCCTTTTGAGGCTTTCCGGAAGCCTGAAGCGTTGTTTCATTAAGCGAACGACGGCTTATTACAAAGAAATGTATGGTAAATCCCAGGGTAATTGCCCCTGCCATTAGCACAATGATCTCTATTACGGAAAGTGTGAGCTGACTGCCCATAGGTTAACTAAAAGTAATTTCTGAAACTATTAAAAAATAAGCAATTGGTTATTAATAGTTTTTCACAAACGGGGATACAGGATTGCCCCGCAAGATAGTAGTTACTGAATACGAAAAAATAGGAAAAACACTAAGGGATTATCCCTTTACCAGGGTACCCACCTTTTCTCCCGTCACCACACGGCGCAGGTTATCAGGCTTATTCATATCGAAGACAATAATAGGGAGGTTATTTTCCATGCAAAGGGTGAAGGCCGTCATATCCATAACCTTCAGGTTCTGGGAAATGCAGTCCTGGAAAGTAATCACATTGTATTTTGTTGCCGTAGGATCTTTCTCAGGATCAGCCGTGTAGATGCCATCTACCCGGGTGCCTTTTAAGATCACATCTGCACTTATTTCAATGGCCCGGAGAGAACCGGCTGTATCTGTTGTAAAATAAGGGTTGCCCGTACCCGCTCCAAAAATGACCACCCTGCCTTTTTCTACGTGGCGGATAGCTCTGCGGCGGATATAAGGCTCAGCTATCTGTTCCATCTTGATCGCACTTTGCAGCCGTGTAAACACCCCGGCTTTTTCCAGGCCAGCCTGCAGTGCCATTCCGTTGATAACGGTAGCCAGCATGCCCATATAGTCTCCATGTGCTCTTTCAATGCCTGTTTCAGCTTCATTCATGCCACGATAGATATTGCCACCACCGATAACAATAGCTACCTGTACACCCAACTCTGTTATTGACTTAATATCCTGGGCATATTGGTTGATAACATCGGTATCAAAACCAAAGCTTTTATCACCCATTAATGCTTCACCGGAAAGTTTGAGGAGGATTCGTTTGTACTTAGGCAACATGAGGTAGAAATTTCGGGGCGAAGATAGGGGAATAAATTTATGTTGCCAGCTTCTTGCGAGGCGTAGCCGAAGCAATCTCCTTGTAAACAAGCCGAAACAATCTTTGTTTTTCCAGCTTCAGTTTTTCATGGCATCGTCCCTTGCGAACTTGTTCTGTTCTCTTTTATTCTTTTGGGGAAAGAATAAAAGAGAATCACTCTTCAGCTACAGGATATCTACTCAGCTCTTCATTGCTTTCAGCGAATATACCATCGGCAATTTACCCTCCATGCCTTTTATATGCCATTGGCCTTTTTCTGTTTCCACCATATTTCTAAAACAGGAATACGGTGAATACATATGCTCATTAAAAAGTGTTAGTTGTAACCCGGCGCTTATCAGTGCATTCAGCACTTCACTGATGCTGTGATTCCAGCTGTATTCTTTACCGGTAATGGCTGCATTCCGGTCGGTATAGGTTCCCTGGTTTTCCGTTACGATCACTTCCCGGTTTTCATAAGCGTATTTGATATGAGTAAAATCATCATCAAACATCCAAACCACTGGATGAAACTCTGCCAGGTAAAAAGTGCCACCGGGTTTTAGCCGCTCCACGATCATGGTTGCCCATGGTTCCAGATCCGGCAGCCAGCCTATAGTACCGTAGGAAGTAAATACGATATCGAACAATTCAGTTACATGAGCAGACGTATCATACACATTGCAACAAATGAATTTTGCATTCAGTCCCATCTCCTCATTTAGTTGTGTAGCTTCTTTGATGGCTTCGTCAGACAGATCAATGCCGGTCACTTCAGCGCCACGCCTAGCCCAGTCAAGACTGTCCATTCCAAAATGGCATTGCAGGTGCAACATTTTTTTACCGCTTACATTACCCAGTTCTTTTAATTCAATTGGGGTAAGTACCGATTCGCCTGCTTTGAAACCGGCGAGATTATAGAAAGAAGAATCTTTGTGAACTATTGTACGCTGGTTCCACAGGTTTTTGTTAGCGGAGAAGTAGTCGTTATAATTTTCCATAATACACAAAAATAAAAAAAGGGCTCGTACATTTAGGTTTTGAGCAAGATATAATAGTGAAGGAGGATGAGGTGCCTTGCAAACTTTTTACGAAAGGGAAGCAGTTTCTAATATTCACTATTTCAGCAATATTATCTGCAGATATATCTCGAATATTAAGGTGGTGACTTACAAAAAAGGTAGAATTGTCACAATGCCTTTACAACTTGCACCTCTCAAAAAATATAAATATTTTTTAGTTTTTCCCCTAACTTTACAACAAGGTTGTTGAAGTATAACTAATAGACTGTCAGGCCTTGCTATTAAAGGC
>JBEBIF010000061.1:0-13772 GCA_040080515.1 Chitinophagaceae bacterium
CCTGTCGAAAGTGAAATACTTGTTGTACGTCTCTGGTATCTTATACGGGCCGCCACCTACATTTCTTGGACGGGTGGCGCCAAACTGGCGGAACACATCTGCTTTGAAGGACAACTGCGACGGCGTATAAGTAAGGTTCACATCTTTTATCAATGCCAGCCATTTTGAATTGGATTTGATCAATTTCCTGAACGGTTCAAATGGCTTTGATTGCGGAGCATAGGTGTATCCTAATGCGCCACGGGTACGACGCAGTTCATCTCTTTCTATCAGCGGGTCGTGACTGAGTGTTTGTATATATGAATAATTGAAATCAAAATTGGTCACACTCCAGGGCTTGGGCCGTTTGCCATCGGTTTTCAGTTTTCTTACGTTGGTAAGGTTTATTGTTTTGATGGTGGTCACTTCCTGTGCATATTCTTTAATGACGGGTTTGTCTGCCGGATCAGCATCTTTTAATTTGTCTTTCAATTTTATATCCAGGTCATACGGATCATACTTAGGTGTGCTGCTGGCACGGCTGATGCCCGCATATACCGGTATTTGCAGACCTAGTTTTTTAGGCAACAATTTACCCGCTTCAATAGTTGCCGATGCATCCAGTGTATAAATATCTTCCCGGCTTCTTTCATTTACCCGTTGCTCCAGTGTACCAAAACCAATACTTCTTGCAGTGGCAGATAAGGAGATAGTGCCCAGGTCGGCCAGGCGGATATCTGTACGGGCCAATGCTGCCCATCCTCCTTGTTCATTTAATTGAGAAAGCCGAAGCTCATTATACCATATCTCTGCGCAGGCATTTTCCTGGTTCACATTTTCCACTCCCAATAAAATACCTCTTACTTCTCCAAGGCTCGGATTACCGATGATGGCATAAGACCTTCCGCTTGGCAGTGTTTCTTTATAATACAGGGAAGGTTGAATACCCTGCTTGTTTCTTCTTTTTTTCAGGTTGATCAGATCCTCGATAGTAAAATCCAGGTAGTTCTCTCTTGGCCAGATAAGTGCTGAATCCGTAGCACCCGGAAGTGTTACTTTCAACGGGATCTTTATTTCATAATAGTTTCCGGAAAAGTCGTTCCCGATCCTTATTACTGCGTTCAGGTCGCCATTTTCAATCGGGGCTTGTTGTTTTACAGATTCGGCATGAATGAACATGGACAGTTTTCCATACTGTGTCATGTCCAGGTTAAATGTTTTAAACATACCACGGGATTCCAATTGTGGCAGTCCGCAAACCTGCATACTGATGGATTGCTCATTCAGGAACAAGGCCACATTATTATTACTCAGTTGTTGCTGGCGTTCAATACCCGGAGGGATGCGGTATGGGATAGGGTCCCGCTGATCATTTTCTTCAATATTTACCGCCAGCACGTTTACTGTTGTGGGGTCAGGTACGGGCAGAGGTAAAAAGTTGCCTGTATCATCAATCTTGCTGCGGAATTTTCTCCACTGGTTACGAACCAGTTCCAGTTTTCCAAAACGCATTACTACTGTATCATCAAAGTCAGTAACAAACATCCTGATAAAGCGGATAGATTTCAGATCGGGGATATTACCCACCTTGGTTTGAAACTGATCTACCGGTATGCGGAACAAGTACCATTTCTCCGTACGGGTCTGTCCGTTGGCCAGTGTCACTGTTGGTGTTCTTACGTCGGTAATAAAATTACTTCCGGTAGCCATGTTTGGTTTAATATCCACTTTATACTGGAAATATTCTTCCACTTCATTCATGGTATTATCCCTGTTCAGTTCTTCTGCATCCGGGTATTGGGTAAAGGCATTTACAAACTGTGAGTTGTTTTCGGAAATAGGCGAGTTGCCATGCGGGTTATTGATACTGCGGTACCGCTGCAGGATACCAGCAACAGGTGCCACATCAAATGACTGGTCCCTGTAGGGTTTAAAGTTATCTCCTGACGGATCTGCCTGTGCTTTCAGATAAATTGGGGAGGTGGTGCCAAAGGTTGTTGCCAGTGCAGCAAGGTAAGGTGCAAATTTTACTCTCTCCTCATCATCTGTTAAACCATCATAGCCCACATCCTGAAACTGGCGGTCGTTAGGTTCATTGCTGAAAGCATTGGTCACCTGCAGTGGGTTAGAAGGCACTTTGCCCCAAACAGTATTGTTGTCCACCGGCGAATTGATGGTGGGTGTGGGCAGCCCGTTCTCATACAATCTTTTTCCATCTCTTAATATGTCTTCAGAAATATTACCGAGGTTAAAGTACAGCTTACCGCCATTAGGGTTAAGGCCATTGGTAACAAACGGGTCCTGCATCCAGAATTCGATATACTCAATATTTCCGGTCTCAAAATCGGTTTGATCAATATTGCGCATCAGGCCGCCCCATGATTTTTTTGGATTGGTCAGCGTTCCACCCGGAGTAAGGTTAGTTTGAAAATTATACGGCCCTTTTTCTTTGGGATAAAATGCGAGGTCGAATGTGGTCAGCAACCCTTCGCCAAACTGGGTGCTTCTTTTGGGGAAGATCTCTTTTTGCAATACCTGTCTTGTTTCCGGCTTTGATAATTCGTTCAGGTCTTTGATCGGGTTGTTGCCGCTGTTTCTTTCCTGTAATATAGATTCAATATTATACCAGGCTAATTTGGCCCTGTTGTAGCCGCTTTGCAGGTCATTGATCGTTCCGGATTCAGGAAACAAACCATTTCCCTGCGGAATGGATGCCATCGTCCAACTGATAAGCGGGAATCGCAGATCGATACCGGCACGGGTGCCTTCAAAGTCATCGATATACACCTGGCCCCCTTTTTCTGTACCACCTTCACTGTTGGTACCATTTATTTGTTTGGCATGCCCGGGATCAAACCATGCCGCTTCTGCATAGGCAGTGATAGATGACATGGCTTTGGTGGAATAGAACGGCAGTTTATCGAGCCACTTGCTCAGGCGGGGCAAATTGTTGCGGTAATCCACATCAAACCCATACATGGTATTCTTGATGGGATCTTCGCCATACGATTGTTTGATGAAGAAAGGTCTTTCGCCCAGCCGCACCACGGTAAAGCCCAGTGATAATTTTTTGTTGGCAATATAATCCAGCCGCATACCCAGGAAATTCTTTTGCTGAAAACCAAATGCCTGGTTGTTCTCTGAGTTCACTGAGATTGGCACACCGGAATTTATAATAGCCTGGTTGGTGATCCGCAAAGTACCCAGATCATAATTCACTTCATAGTCTACATTTTCCTGCAGCACTTGTCCGTTGGCAGTAACAGTTACCGAACCACGGGGCACATTGTACCCGATCTGGTAGTCTCCCGAACCGCTGCCGGAACCAGCTCCTCCTGCAAAACCGCCGCCGGGAGCAGTACCGGATGTTTTGGATTTACCTACTAACTTGAACCGGTTCAGGTTGGCAAATGTTTGTGCGATCGCTTTGATGGTATCATACAAGGGGTAATACAAATATTTATCACGCAATGCCTGCGTGCCATACACATAATCCAGGTCGTGCCCGAAAGGCTCCAGTACAGGGAAGATGATACGGCTTTGAGAAGAGATCACCGTAAAGCCTTCCACAAAGTCGAAGACGCCATCTGGTTGCGGGTCATTCTGATTATTCAACCGGTCGAGGTTGGTCAATGATATCAGTGGCTGTCCCTGGTAGGCAGTCAGCACATCTGTTGGTGGTAAATATCTTTTTTCGCCAAGGCTGGGTTCTTCATATGTCATGTCCAGTTTGAAATCCTGTCTTTCCAGCTGACCGTACCCCACAGAATACACATTCTTCATCATCAGGTCCCAGATAGGAAGATTGGTACGTTGTGAAGTGGCTTTTAATAATTTCAGGAATAAAACCCGCTGTGTGTTCCCTGTTGTATCGGGCGGCACATCCTGTGAGAATTCACCCACCTGGTAGGGTTTTCCATTATATGTAAATTGAAAAGCAACCGCCAGTACTTCATCCGGCTGCAGTGGCTGGTTCAGGGATATGAAACCGATCTGCTGGTTATAATAATAATCGGCGGAATTTAATTTACGGGCAAATGTTTTTTCAAAATCCTGAACAGGTAACAAGCCATAACCGGTCAATGCATTTTGTACCAATGAAGAGTTTCTGAAATTGGGATTTGATTTCAGGTCATTGTAGAGGTTATTTGCATCGTTATTAGGGATATCTGGTCCGGAACCGGTGAGCAGTGGCGTTCTGTACGGGTTCCTTTCTCCCAAGTCCATAAATCCTACTACGTCTCTTGTATCAGTAGTGGCACCATTCCGGTTGGTGACCCACACTTCCATTTTCAGTATCTGGACCTTCGAATTCACCACGGGCAAACTCTTCATCGCCTTATTATAATTATTGCGGAAGTATTGCGCCGCCAGGAAGTGGCGGTTCTCATCGTATTCATCCGACTTCAGCGAAAATCGTTGTGCGGTTGCTCCACCTTGCAGGCTTTGTGTCTGCCGTTGTGATTGCATATTCGCCATCACCATGGTCATATATAATTTTCCAAACTGCACCATTGTCTTAATACCAAACAAAGACTGTGCACCGGGTATCAATGTTCCTTTGGAAGAGAAGTTGGTATTTCCCAACTGGAATTGTTTCAGGATATCATCATCCTTTCCCCTGAAGTCCAATTTCAGCTGGTTCTCAAAATTGAAATTGGCCAGTGTATTATAGTTGATGGGCAGTTTTAATTTTTCACCGATGCTGGCATCCACCTGGAACTGCGAGTTCATATTAAAATCAAAGCCACCATTCTTGCGGGCACGTTCAGGTAAGGTGGGGTTCTTGATATTTTGCCCCTGGTAACCTGCCAGCAGGTCCACATAACCGGAGGGTTTGATATCGATCTTCACTTTTCCGTCCGGGCCCACACCCATGATACGGTTAAACCAATCGTTGGATACTTTGAATTTTGGCTTGAACCGGCGGCGGTTCATATTGGTAAGAAGAGACGACCTTTTTCTGAAATAATCATCCTCGTCTTTTTGGCCCTGCAGCCGTACAAATTCTTCCATGGTGAAAGAAGTGGGAGTACGGTAGTAGTGGCTGCCTATTTTTTCAACGATATAATACTGCTTTGTTTTGGGATCGTACTCAATCGTCCGTTTAATGAAAGAGGTATCTCGCAGGTCGAACGTGTTGCGGTTGGGATTGGTATAGGGATCTCCATACCGGTCACGGATCGGGTACCGGTTGGTATCTGCTGCAAAATAAGTAGTGTCTGAAATGGCGGAGGTATAATACGTATCATCTGCTCTTGTAAAAGAAGCAATAATAGTGACAATGGCAAAACCCGCCAGAGTACGAAGGATATGAGCAGTTCTAAGGTTCAATGTTTTCTCTGTCAATTAGTTCCTGAAAATAGTGGATTTAGAGGGTACGAAGTGCCATCTTGATCAGTTCCTCAACAGATAAGTTTGGATTTGCCGCCAGAGTTTTCTCGATGGCCTGTCCGGCTGCCTGCCGGTTGATGCCCAGGGCGGTCAAAGCATTTAACGAATCCTGTTGCAAAGTATTGTTTTTCAAAGCTGAATTATTTGTTTCCAATGGTTGTTTTGCCAGCTTGTCCCGAAGCTCTACAACCAATCTTTCTGCGGTCTTTTTTCCGATGCCTTTTATCCCTTCCAACGTCCGGCTATCACCTTGTACGATACACCGTGACAATTCGTCAGGTTTCATGTAGGACAGCATTACCCGTGCAGTCGATGCACCAATGCCGGAAACGCTGACGAGGTGCTGAAACATCTCTTTTTCTGCCAGTTCAAAAAAACCGTATAAAATATGGGCATCTTCCCGGATCAGCAGGCTGGTATGCAACAGTCCTTTTTCCAGGTTTTGAATTTTGGTGTACGTATTCAGGCTGATCTGCACCTCATACCCCACCCCATTTACTTCTACCTGCACCACGGCCGGACTTTTGTGCACAAAATCTCCTTTCAGGTAAGCTATCATAGGCTGCGAAAATAGGGAAATCGGGGTGCAAATTTGAGAATATGAGAATGTGGAAATATGAAAATGAGGGAATATGAAAATGAAGCGGCCGGAACTGCTGACTGCCGACTATAAAACGGGGCATTTTCACATTACATCATTCCCACATTTCCATATTTGCCTACCTTTGGCCACTTTTAGCTAATTTCAATACCACATGAGTAACAAAAAGATAACAGCCGCTATCACCGCTGTAGGCGGGTATGTTCCCGAAGACCGGCTTACGAATTTTGACCTGGAAAAAATGGTGGAGACCAATGATGAGTGGATCCGCTCCCGTACCGGTGTTTCAGAAAGAAGGATACTGAAAGGAGAAGGTAAAGCCACATCTGATATGGCGGCGCCGGCAGTGCTGGAACTCTGCCGTAAAAGAGGCATCGACCCGCTGGAAATTGATTGTATCATCTGCTGCACTGTTACCCCGGATTTGGTTTTTCCGGCCACTGCAAATATCATTAGTGATAAGACCGGGGCAAAAAATGCATTTGGCTTTGATCTGCAGGCCGCCTGCTCCGGATTTTTATATGGTGTAACTACCGGGGCCGCTTTTATTGAAAGCGGTCGCTATAAAAAAGTGGTAGTAGTGGGTGCTGATAAAATGAGTGCCATAGTGGACTACAGCGACAGGGCCACCTGTATCCTTTTTGGAGACGGGGCCGGCGCCATTTTACTGGAACCAACCGAAGAGGCAGTGGGCATACAGGACTCTATTTTAAGAAGTGATGGCAGTGGTTGCCAGTTTTTACATATGAAAGCCGGTGGTTCTAAAAAACCAGCGTCCATTGAAACCGTGATGGCTAAAGAACATTATGCCTACCAGGAAGGACCGGCCGTTTTTAAGTTTGCTGTAAAAGGGATGGCAGATGTAAGTGCTGAATTGCTGGAAAGAAACAATCTTACGGGTGATGATATTGCCTGGCTGGTGCCGCACCAGGCCAACCTTCGGATAATTGATGCTACTGCAAACCGGATGGGATTGCCAAAGGAAAAAGTAATGATCAATATTCAGAAATACGGTAATACTACTGCCGCTACCATACCTCTTTGCCTGTGGGAATGGGAAAGCCAATTAAAAAAGGGAGATAATCTTGTACTCGCTGCATTTGGTGGCGGCTTTACCTGGGGAGCCACCTTAGTAAAGTGGGCCTACTGATCAAAAGGAGCGACGTCTGTCAACACATTGATTTCGGATAAGATTTTTCTCAACTGTTCGATAGCATTCCCCTTCACCTACATTTGCCGGCCACCAATACTAATGAAGAATGAGCCGACACCGTTCCCGGAAAAAATTCCGCAAATCTTTTTTTATCCTGCTTATCGTTTACCTTGTCTTAATTCCCTTTGTAATTTATTTACTGGATGCTGATCGTTTTCTGAGATGGATAAAGCAGGAAACAGGATATTTCATTGCAGCAATAACCTGTATGGCAGCCTGCATTGCTTTCATGATATCCTGGTGGTCGGGAAAAGATTCCCAGTTGAGAAGATGGTGACCCTAATTATTTCCGCTGGCCTCTTGACCAAAGACTAAAATCGGTACCCGGCAATTTCTCCACCCCCAGTTGCCGTAGCATATTGATCAGCTGTCCCCGGTGATACGTACTATGGTTGAATACATGCAGCAGCATTTGCCAGGTAGGTTGTTTATACTGTTCTTTTGTGAACGTCTGGTATTGAAATACATGCTCAATTGAAAGTTCGGAGGCATTGGCGATCCATTCCTCCCAGAGTTTGGATTGCTGGTGCAGCTCCGCCACCAGTTCCTGCAGGGTGCCTTTAAACTGCTGGCTGGGCACTGTAAGGCGTTCCAGCAACTTCAGCCGCTGCCACCAAATGCTTTCTGCATCCAGCATGTGCAATACTGTTTTGTAAAGACTGGTGAAGCTGCTTGGTAGTTCTGCAACTTGTTTTTCTTCAGGTAATGACAATATCACATCAGTGATCTTATGGGTAGCCCATATGTTATATGCTGCATACTGTTTCAGGAGTTCCTTCATGGCAGAAGTAAGATTTGTTTGATTATAAGGATTAGGAGGATATTTGCAAATCTCCTTATCAAAAATAAAAGTCTTTCAACCATATGGCAGATAATACTTTTCCCCGTTCGGAAAGCTCGCCGGGGCGAACACTAACCGGCTGGGGTTCGGTTGCTATTCATGGCGGCCACCGGCAAGACCCGATGTATGCACACCAGGTGCCTATCTATGCCAGCAGTACGTATGTGTATGATGATGCGGAGCAGGGTATGCGGCGCTTCAGCGGACAGGAAGAAGGTTTTATCTACAGCCGGTGGGGCAATCCCACAATGACAGAAGCGGAAGAAAAAATAGCAGCATTGGAAACCTTTGGTCTTCCACTGAAAGTAAAAGGAATTCTGCATGCATCCGGCATGGCCGCTATCTCCACGCTGCTGCTGGCCACACTAAAACCCGGTGACAAAATTCTAACTCATTACTCCCTGTATGGTGGTACCAATGAACTGGTGAATAAGATACTCCCCACTTTCAACATCACTGCTGTAATTGATGACCTGCGGGACCTGAACAAGGCAGAACGTATCCTGAAAGCCGATCCGGCCATAAAAATGCTGTACCTGGAAACACCGGCCAACCCCACCATTCAATGCGTGGATATTGAGGAATTGGGAAAGCTGGCCAAACAATATAACTGTATAGTAGCCTGTGATAACACTTTTGCCACGCCGTATCTGCAACAGCCTTTTAAATATGATGTGGATTTTATAGTGCATTCCACTACCAAGTTTTTGAACGGGCACGGCACGGCCATTGGCGGGATACTGCTGGGAAAAGACCTGGAATTCATGAAAGGTCATTGCACCAAAGTGCATCGCCTGCTGGGTGGCAACTCCAATCCTTTTGATGCATTCTTATTGATACAGGGTATGAAAACACTGGAAGTAAGAATGGAACGCCATTGTAATAATGCGATGGAAGTGGCCAAATTTTTAGAATCGCATCCTAAAGTTGCCAAAGTAAATTACACGGGACTAAACAGTCATCCGGATCATAACACTGCTGCCAAACAAATGCGTCATCCCGGCGCCATGCTTAGTTTTGAATTAAAAGGTGGCTTGCAGGGTGGTATTGATTTTATGAATAAATTGAAAATGTGTGTACGCACTGTTTCGCTGGGTACTTGCGATACGCTGTTGTCACATCCCGCTTCTATGACTCATTACAGTGTGCCTAAAGAAGAAAAAGAAAAATATGGCATCACCGATGGGTTGATCCGGATGAATGTGGGTATTGAGAATTTACCAGATATTGTCAATGATCTGGGCCAGGCATTAACCTGATTTGATAATTATATAATTTGAAACTTTGAAGATGGGAATAAAAATCCGCAGGGCTGTAAAAGAAGACTGCCCGAGATTATTAGAACTGGTAAAAGAACTGGCTGTTTATGAAAAAGCGCCGGATGAAGTGACCGTAACAATGGAGCATTTTATTGAAAGTGGTTTTGGTGACAAGCCGGTGTGGTGGGCTTTCGCCGCCGAAGAAGATGGCATCATTCTCGGGTTTGCTTTGTACTACATCCGCTATTCCACCTGGAAAGGCCAGGCCATGTACCTGGAAGATATTCTTGTTACTGAATCTGCCAGGGGAAAGGGTCTTGGTAAATTATTAATGGACCGGCTGATAGAAGAAGCGAAAGAAAAGAAGCTGCCCCGTATTGTCTGGCAGGTGCTGGAATGGAATGAACCGGCTATTAATTTTTATAAAAAGTATAATGCAAACTTTGATGCCGAATGGACCAATTGTTCCATTTATGTGTAAGATCAGCTTACGCCATCCACCTGCATTTCTTTATTGATCTTTAGCACCAGGCCCTGTAATACTTTGCCCGGCCCCGCTTCTGTAAACTTATAAGCTCCATCATTGATCATAGCCTGCACACTTTGCGTCCAGCGTACGGCACCCGTCAGCTGATCGATCAGGTTTTGCTTAACTTCTTCTTTATCCATCACTCCCTTGGCCGCCACATTTTGATATACGGCACAGGTTGGTGTATGAAATTTTGTGGCTTCGATCGCTGCTTCCAGTTCCTGCTTGGCGGGTAACATTAGCGGTGAATGAAACGCCCCACCTACCGGCAGTACTAAAGCTCTTTTGGCCCCGGCTGCTTTCATTCTTTCACAGGCGATGTCAATCCCTTTTACCGAACCGCTTATTACCAATTGCCCCGGACAATTATAATTGGCCGGCACCACCACTTCACCTGTTTCATTTTGCACTTCCGCACAAATCGCTTCCACTTTATCATCAGCAAGGCTTAACACCGCGGCCATCGTTGAGGGAACGATATCACAGGCTTTTTGCATGGCCCCTGCCCGGATAGAAACTAACTGCAAGCCATCTTCAAAACTTAATGTGCCATTGGCCACCAAAGCAGAAAATTCGCCAAGTGAATGACCAGCCACCATATCTGGTGAGGTTTGCTCTATACTTTTATAAGCGATGATGGAATGTAAAAAAACGGCAGGTTGTGTTACATTGGTTTGCTTCAGATCGGTTTCAGTACCGTTGAACATGATATCAGAGATACGAAAACCTAATATCTCGTTGGCCTGTTCAAATAATTTTTTGGCAAACGCACTGTTGTCATAATGCTCTTTACCCATTCCCGGAAATTGCGAACCCTGTCCCGGAAAAATAAATGCATGTTTCATAAATAATTTTTTACCCCAGGGTCCTGATCGTCTTCATTCATACAGAAAAGGAATACCATTACCCACAAAAAAAGTTTGATTGAATATCCAATCAAACTTAACCTGTAATTGCAAATATAATGTTTAATGTAAATCTGTACTGATTAGTTTCAGAAACTCACTTCTGCTTGAGTTTTTCTGAAATTCCCCGTCAAAAGCAGAAGTGGTGGTGGAAGAGTTTTGTTTTTGCACACCTCTCATCATCATACATAAGTGTTTCGCTTCTATTACCACAGCCACACCCAGCGGGTTCAATGTTTCTTTTATTGCATTCATGATCTCGATGGTCAGCCGCTCCTGCACCTGCAGCCGCCTGGCATATACATCCACTACTCTTGCCATTTTACTCAGGCCGGTGATCCATCCATTGGGTATATAAGCTATATGTGCTTTGCCAAAAAAAGGAAGCATATGATGTTCGCACATGCTGTACACTTCGATGTCTTTTACCACGATCATTTCACTGATCGGTTCATGAAACTTGGCTGAGTTAATGATAGCCTTTGCATCCAGGTGGTATCCCTGTGTAAGGTATTGCATGGCTTTTGCCAGCCGTTCCGGAGTTTTTAGCAATCCTTCTCTTTCTGAATCTTCGCCCAGCAGATCGAGCACCTCCTTATAATTTCCCATTAACCCGGAGGTTGTTTTTTCATCGTACTGTTCTGTCTTTTTATATGCCATAGTGCAAATGTGAAAATGTGATAAATGTGTAAATATGAAAATTAGCTTCGCCTGTAATTTTTATTAGTATATACTACTTAAAGAGTCTTCCATAATATATTCTCTCACATTCTCACATCTTCACATTCTCTCATTCTCACATCTTCACATTCTCTCATTCTCACATTTCCTCATTTCCACATTTACCACATCTTCACATTTCCGCAGGATACTCCACAAAGTTTCTCGGTGTTTCATACAATCGAACCTGCATCTCCAGTTTTTCATCAATATGAGGCCGCAACAAGTTATAGATAACGACAGCTATATTTTCTGCAGTAGGGTTCAGGTCTTTAAATTCCTTTGTATCCAGGTTCAGGTTCCGGTGATCAAATCGTGCGACTATCTCTTGCTGAACCAGGTCGCTCAGCACTTTCATATCCATCACATAGCCTGTTTTCTTATCAGGTTTGCCCACCACTTTTACGATCAGGTCATAGTTGTGACCATGGTAATTGGGCAGTGCACATTTACCAAACACCCGGGTATTCGTTTCATCATCCCATCCGGGATTAAAGAGACGGTGTGCCGCATTAAAACTCTCCTTTCTGAATACAGCTACCTTTTTGCTCATGGTACAATTTATGAAAATTATTTTCGAATGCCGTCACCCTGTAACAACTCAAAAAAGAAATGGTTCAGTAGTTACACCCCTCCATAATACTCCACATAGATCTTGGATGTTTCCACCAGTTTCAGGCAATGCAATTGTACGGTGGCCGGAAGATGTGGTTGCAATTCATTCCAGATAGCTATTACGAGATTCTCTATGGAACAAAGTTTTCCACTCATAAAATCCACATCCACATTCAAATTGCGGTGGTCCAGCTTTTCAACGACCCGTTCCTGTACGATGGAGCTCAACTTTTTGGCATCGAATATAAACCCGGTATCCGGGTCGGGGTCGCCTTTTATCGTTACAAAAAGTTCGAAGTTGTGTCCATGCCAGTTCTCATTGGCACATTTGCCAAACACTTCATCGTTTTTCTCCTTTGTCCAGTTGGGGTTAAATAGCTTGTGGGCGGAGTTAAAATGTTCAATTCTTGTTAAGTAAACCATGCTTTACTTTTTAATTTCCTTCACAGCAGTTTGGGCGGAAGGAAAGATGATACCATGCCATATGGCTGGTGGAGGGCAAAGGTAAGTGAAAACAGCTTTCAGCCATGGCTGAAAGAGAAGAACTTTGTGCTAACTTGCAGCTGCTGTTCTGGTTAATAAACTGTTTGTTATGAATTGTTTAGTAGTAGCCGCTACCGTTATCGAGCTCACCCCTTTCCTGGAAGAATACAGGGATAAAAACAGTTTGCCTGCAGGTATTGAAACAGATGTACTGATCACAGGTATCGGGCTTACGGCCACCACTTACTCTTTAACAAAGCAATTGAACATCAAACGGCCTGACCTCATTATACAGGCAGGTGTCGGTGGTTGTTTTGATACCCGGATCCCATTAGGCTCAGTGCTGGCCATTAAAAAAGAAGCCATCGCTGATCAGAGTGTGATTGAACTGGATAAACTGAAAACCATGTTCGACCTGAAGCTGGTGCCGCAAGACCAATATCCTTTCTCTAAAGGATGGCTGGTAAATAAAAGCAATCTGCTGAAAAAAGTAAAGCTGAAAAAAGTGACAGGTGTTTCTGTCAACGAGATCACCACTTCAAAACAAAAAGTAAAGTTCTACAAGGAAATGTTTTCCCCGGTAGTGGAATCAATGGAAGGGGCTGCACTGCATTATGTTTGCCTGATGGAACGCATCCCTTTCATGCAAATAAGAAGTGTGTCCAATTATATTGCTGAAAGAAATAAAAAGAACTGGAACATGAAAGAATCTATCAGTAACCTGAACAAAGAATTGCTCCGGATTGTTATTGGCAGTGCACAATAACACGATCCTGATCAACTAATTAACCTCTTAACTAATCAACTTGAAACTTTCTCTCGGCTTCTCCCCCTGCCCCAACGATACTTTTATTTTTGACGCATTGGTCAATAAAAAAATTGATACTGAAGGAATTGAATTTGATACAGTGCTGGAAGATGTGGAAACCCTGAACCAATGGGCATTGGAAGGCAAACTGGACATTACCAAACTCAGCTTTCCCGCATTTTTCAGATCGCTGAACCATTATACCTTATTGAACGCCGGGAGTGCTATTGGCAAAGGTGTTGGCCCTTTGCTGATCACAGATGCACAAACGGAAATATCTGATGAAGAAATAAACCAGGCAAGCATCGCACTGCCGGGTGTGAACACAACGGCCAACCTGCTGTTCACTTTAGCCTACCCGGATGCCAAGGATAAACAATTCATGCTTTTTTCGGCCATTGAAACGGCCCTGGTGAATAAAGAAG
>JBEBIF010000062.1:0-13671 GCA_040080515.1 Chitinophagaceae bacterium
TATAAGAGACAGATCATATAAATATACCAGGAACATCACTTTCACCTTTTTACCATTCAGTGGTGGCATCTCTTTAAAAGGAAAGAACAATTCGAGGTTTTTCTTTACTGCCTTATTATAACTCGCTTTCGAACTGGCGGGCATATTTACCGGCACATATACCGCTGCCATACTATTCCAGCTGTATTTGGTATTAGTAGTGGTAAGTCCGCTTTGTCCGTCTTCCGTGGTAAGCACCGCCACAAAATGTACTTTGCCCAGCACCGCACTTGTCTTCAGATCAAATGACGGATAGATCACCAGCCCTTTTCTTACATTATCTGTTTTTACTTCCAGTTTGGTAAAGTTGGTCACCGTTATCTTAGGCACCGCCAGTGTGGATACTTTTTTATCTTTTGGATACAATGCGGCAATGATCTTTTTATCACCTTCAGATATCTCGGTACTGCTGATCAATGAATAACCATCCAGCGTTTGCCATGCCTTTACATCATAATGCATCACCGATTTGGGATCGTAGGTAGTGCCATTGGTAAAAAACTGGTCGCTTGCTTCCAGCACATTATTATCTACTTCTTCTTTTGTCCACTCATATTTTGCATCATAATACTTGTACACGGTATCCTTGTTCCATTTGATGCCGCCCGGGTAGCTTTGCTCATGCAACAAACCTAATGAATGTCCAAATTCATGACGGGCCTTTCGCCCCACGATCTTCAGGTTCCATTTCTTATCTGCTTCAGGATATGCTAATATATCAGCTAAAAAATCAAGATTGGAATACTTATCAAAATCGGTTACCCTGGCATTAATGTACTTATTGAATGCACTGCCTGCTTTTTTATATTCTTCTGTATAGGCATTCAGGTCAATAAAGTCAGACGTGTCCAGGTTTAATGTTTGCAGGTGTTGCGGCACGTCATTGCAGGTGATCCCCAGTTTGGAGTCATGCCCCTTTTTATCATAGAAGCTGCCCAGCTTCACCCGTATATTGGTTGCCGGTGTGTTGTCCGGTACAAACTTAAATGTGATATTGCCATATTTCTCCCACTCTTTGGCATAGGCCATTATTTTATTGCGGATGCTCTGGCTGCCTGCATTGTTCATGAACTTTACCAGTATCACCTCCCCATTCTCCCAGGTAAGGTAATTGTTGGCCACCTGTCGTCCTTTGGTGGTATCTACAGGTAACATTTTATTGACGGTGGGTGTGGTACAGGCCACATCGCTGTGGACCGAAGTGCTGCTTTTTAATTGTCCAAAAGAACTTACTGTTATCAAACAGCTTATTGCTGTCAAACTGAATACATGCTTCATAATAGTGATTGTTTTTCGGTGTCAAGGTAATACTGTTACTTGTTTTGCTGATACCCTGCTGCGGGTATTTTATTGCCATTCTCCATATAATACAAAGGCGCCCCAGTAATTAGGATGGCGAAACCGGGGGTCCTGGCTCAGCCGTATCTGTGCCTGGCGAAGGGCTTCCACTTTGTCCATCTTCTTTTCCAGGTTCTCATACAGGTATTCCATCAGCAGCCCGGTAGGCTCATCGGCCACTTTCCACAGGCTGGCCACCACCGATCTTACTTTGCTTACTAAAAATGAATTGGCCGGGGAGATGTTCCATCCTTTTACCAGTTGTTTGGTCACCGCCGTCTGGCAGGCGGAAAGGATCACCATATTGCAATCCGTAATGCCCAGTTTCTGTATCTCCCGCATGGTAAGCTGCCCGTTGTTGCCACCGGAAGTGTCTTTATCGGGTAATAGTTTCAGGTACGATTGTGAATAGTCGGAGGAATAATTCAATACGCCATGTGTGGCAAAATGAATATACTTCTTGCTGCGCAGGCTTTGTTTGGCCATGCTTTCTGTGGCAGTGGCATCGGCATACACGGTGGAATCAGATCCTAATATCTTGCCGATCGCTTTTACCTCAGAGATATTATACCGCAGCGTGGCATCGGGCACACCAAAAGCGGCGAAGGAAGAACGCAATTCATCACCACCTCCTGTTTTCTTCTCCGGGTTGAACACCGACATCTTATTGGTGTAAAAGATACTGTGGTCTTCTATCAAAAAACGGAAATTGTCTGTACTCACTTTTTTGCCCAGGCACTGAAAGGGCATATTGCTGAACACTCCTGTTGGTATAATGCATAATTTTTTCTTATGCCCGATCTTATCATATACCGTTGTTATTAAAGCCTGGTACAATTCATCTGATATGTCTTTGAACTCCACTCCTGTTGCTGCATTCTCTTCATCCTGCGGCTCCGACCGTTCTGACAGCGGACCAGTACCAGTTTGTTTTTTTACGTTCTTGATCGTTTCAATAAAAATGCTGACCCTTGGGGCAATGTCCAGCGTCATGGTATCCACTGCCAGTTTTTCATTGGTCAGTGTAAAGATCATCAGTGTTTTATCATTTACCAGGTAAAGTGCCACTGCCACATCTTCCGGCAGCTTGCCTTTATAGTTATTGAATTCATCTGCATTGGACCGGCTGAAGTAAGTGCTCAGCTCCGGGTATTTTTCCACTACGTCCTGCAAAAAGTTATTGTAGTCGGCTTCCAGTATCTCTATCTTCTTCAGCGTTTCCTGTTTGGCCACTCCTTCCTGTTTTTCCAGTGTTTGTTCGAGTGCTTTTTTAGATTGCTGCATGGCCAGCAGTTTTTTCAATGCGTCATTCTTTTCTGCATCGCTGGAATTAACGGACAATGAACCTGATAATTCTTTGATACCGGCCATATTGCTCCGGTTGGCATAGGCCCAGGCCTCTTTTATATTGCCCAGGTTGTAATAGGAGAAAGTGATCTTGCTGTACAGGTCTTCTTTCCTCGGATCATTATTAAATATCTTTTTGGCCTCTTCACCACCGTACAGGTTCTCTGCATTTTTGTCCAGCAATTCCACCGCTTGTTTAAAGTAAACAATGGCGCTGTCTGCTTTTTGTTCATTATAAAAAACCAATCCCAGCTCATAATAGGATTCCCACCCTATGGCTATCTGGTACCGCCGGGTCAATGCCACACTTTGGTACAGGCTGGCTTTGGCTGCTTCCATTTTATTTTCCCTGGCACTGATGCGGCCCAGGTTGGTCAATGCATCGATCATCTTTTCCTGCTCGCCGCTTTCCTGTGCATACTCTTTTGCATAACCATAGTAAGCTGCCGCTTCTTTCAGTTTGTTCTCGTTTAAATAGATCTTGCCAAGTACTAATGCCATACCTGATGCGATGCGGTGCAATTTTCTTTTTTGTGCCTTCGGCAAAATATCCAGCAACAGTTCTTTTGCCTCTTTTTCTTTCTTTAGTCCTACCAGCGATTCGGCAATATTGCCCTGTGTAAGCAGGTAGCTTTCATTTACCACTCCTTTCCGGATAAGCGAGAGTGCCTTTTGCAAATATTTTAATGCCGTAGTATAATCACCCTGGCTGGTGTACACGATACCGATATTATTAAAAACAATACCCCGCTGATCTTCCTGCCATTCATCTTTGTAAAGGCTGTCGGCATACAGGAAGGCTTGTACCGATCTTTTATTATCACCCATACTGCTAAGCAGCGTACCACGGGAGGTGTAGGTACCGGCCAGTCGTATGAGGTGACCGGATTTGCTGAAGATGGCAACAGCGCTATCATTCCGGGCCAGACCTTTATCAAACTCAGCTGTTCTGGCAAATAAGAAGGTGGAATATTGTAAGGTGCTGGCCAGGGAGATACTGTCAGAAATATCTCTTGACAATGCTATGGCTTTGTTTAGTGCTTCATCCGCCTTTTTAAATTCGCCCTTTGATATATGCACCCCTGCAATGCTGTTGAGACTGTATGCCGATTCACTTTTATCCACGGTATCGGTGATCGCCATGGATTGATCGTAATAATAAAGGGCACTGTCGAGTTCGATAGCGGTTTCATAGCGATATGCTTTTAATGACAGGCAAAGCGCTTTTGAATAAGCGGTCTTCATCTCGAGGCTCAGCTCCATGCATTCATTATAGTATTTATCGCCTGTGATTGTGTCTTCGGCAGCATAGGCCAGCATGGCTAATGATCTGCTGGCAAAAAAATGGTAGTTGATATTTCCATCGTCCCTGCTTTTTTGTCTTGCCTCTGAATAATACTTCCGGGCTTTTGCTGTATCAATGCCCCGCCATGCTATTCCCAGGTTGTACAAGGCTTCTACGGTGGATTTATTACTGAGGCCTTTGGCCATTTCAAACCAGCCGGTCGCCTTTTTAAAATTCTCATCTTTTAAAAAAACACTGCCTTTGGCATTATACAGATCGGCCAGTCCTGAGCTGTCTTTTATCAGCCGGTAGAGGTAGATGGCCGTGTCATACGCCTGCAGGGATAATTTTTTAGACCCGCTCATATCATACAGCTCTCCGATCTTATTCCATGAGTAAGCTTCGCCTTCGAGATTGCCTCCTTTTTTTCGTAGTTCGACAGACTGTTTATGTGCTGCCAGCGACGAGTCATACATCCCAAGGCTCCAATAACTGCTGCCCATCAGTGATTTTGAATAGCCTGCGTTATTGATATCTCCTGCTTTCAGCAATCTTGACATGGCGGTTGCTGCTTTGTCAATGCTTGCCCTGTATTGCCCGAGCTTATAATAACTGTAGGCCATATCATTTTCTACGGAACCGAGTTGGAGCAGGTCAATAGCATTTTTGTAAATGCGTTCGGCTTTACTAAAGGCCAGGAGTGCATCATCCGGTTTTCCCTGGTCGTTATACACCCTGCCGATAAAGGAGTAATAACCGGCATTGGTGATATTGGCATCATAGCTGTTGATCTTATCGTTCAGTGCAATGGCTGTATCCAGCAACCGTAAGGATTCATCATAGCGTCCGGACCGGTACCGGATGGACGACCGGTATTCAAATATCTTTCGCAGGTTATTATTGTATTTGGCTTCCCCCAGTTCTTTCCGGTAAGCTTCCAGTTTTACTTTAGCAGCTGCCAGTGTAAGTTCTGTTTCCTTATACTTTGATATTTTATAATAACAGAACCCTTTCTTTATGATCGCCTGCATTTCAATATCCCGGTCTTTGGCCACCTGTGCTGCTTTTATGGACTTATCACACCATAGAATGGATTCGGTAAACTTGTCCTGGTCAAGCAGCACCTGTGCCTTACAGATATAAACGGTGGGTTTTGTGGCTGTGTCATTGATAGCTTCGGACAATGCGATGGCAAAATCGGCCAGATCATGTGCTTCGTCAAACTTTAATTTACCGGACAACTCAGTCGCCTCTCTGGCAATTTGACTGGCGGTATTCTCGCTGAACGCATCGGCTTTGTATTCAGGCAATCGCTTTTTAAATTCTTCCTTATTCTTATAATAGGGAAACAGGCCGTTCTTTATTTCTCCCACACTGTAAGGGCTGTTGCTTACAAGCCAGCCGGCTAAGCTCTCACTGGCCCTGTAGTTTTTGCCGATATAGCCAACCGGGTAGGCCGTGATATAAAGAAAAAAAGCATTGATCTCCTGTTTGGTGGCATCCCTGATGATCTCGAGTGGTGCCCTGTTGCGAAAGCGGCCGTTTTTTATTTTGACAAACAATACTTCGGGCAGGTCTGTTCTGTCCTTTACTCTTTGATACGTATCGTGCAGGCCTTCCACTATCACCGAAAAGATAGAATCCTCCACCTGGCGGCTATCGTTGTTCAGCAGGTATTCGAGTGAGTAAATGGGGTTTCGGTCTGCATCCGTAAAGATAAGGTTGGCAAAGGCCAGGTCAGAAAAGATACCGCGGTAGGGTAATACAGGCACTGCTAACGTTATTTGTATCACATCACCTGCCACCAGCGTATCATCGGCATTATACAAACGGATAAAGGCGGACGGCTTGCCTTCGTGAATTACTATGTAGCCCGAGCCTGTTTCAGCGAATTCTTTTGCCGGGCTTACGCCATCTACTGCTTTGACAGGCGATTGAAAGGCTTTTAATAATTGCCCTTGTGTCAAACCAATATTCTCAGCACCATAAAGAAATCCCACAATAGAATCATTTTGCTTATAGGTGGCGCTGATGGTAAGCCATACCTCTTTTGTCTCTGTTTGCACAGTTTGCTGGGCCGGCAGCAAAAAGGTGGTGGCCATGCAGAGTATAGAAAAAAATATTTTCTTTAGAAGGCTCATGCCGTTGTTTATAGTCCGGGTGCTTTAATAGTAAAATGTACGGTAACAATTCCGATTTCTTCTACTTTAATACTGGAAACATCTGCCCTTGTTGTTTTTTCTCCGTTGCTTTCATTAAAAAGATCATCCAGCACCGCCTGGAACGAACGCATTTCATCCCGCTGTATCGTCTTTTCAAACACACTGCGAAGGTCCATCGGTTCTTTGGAAACAATTATTTTTAAATACTCTGTCCCCAATGGAGTGCCTTTGCTTACCGACAGTTTCCGGACAATGGTGGCATTCTTATCCACCATATAATCAGAAGGTTCTTTGCCTTTGTAGGGATACAGCACCTGCACCTGGTTATCGGGATAAATATCCAGTACGGTATAAAACAGCTTTGTATCGCTGTTATTCTGGATGCGCAGCGAATACCCATCGCCTTCCTGCAGTATGATGCCTGCTGCTGCTTTATATTCTTTAGCAGGTACTATCTCAGCTATGATGTATGCTGCAAAGTCGCCGCCATCGGGCATGGTGCGCAGGTATTTTACCCGCATTGCTTTTTTTATGGAGGCGATCACTTCCTTTTTGTCTGCTGCCGACAGGGAATCATCACTTGTGATCGCTCCTGACCACAGCAGTATATCATTCCGGTCTGTAAGCAGCGCTTTTTTAGTTCCGGTACTGCTTCCAACTTCAATTTGAAAATCCGCATTATCCGATAAACTTAAAAAACGGTATGGCTGTACCAGTTGCTTCACCTGTTTTTCCAGCAAGGGTGCGGGTTCTGTAAACTTCAGTTTTACACCGGCCCGGAGATCACCATAATATTCTTCTTCCTGTTTCAGTTCATACAGCTCTTCCCGTTTCATTAATTTACCGGCTACGCCAATACTTTTAAAGTTCTCCACTTTACGGATCACAGCGGTGGTAAACACTTCGGTGCTGCCGGCCTTATATATTTTACAGGGGGTGCCTACGGTCATGTTATCCATCAACCCTTTGTCGATCGTAAATACAGAATCTTGTGCTGCCAGAATGTTTTTTATTCCCACCCGTATATATGTTCTTTCTTCTTTGGGCGCATATTTTCCGCTGAAGATTATTTGGCTGGCATTGCCTTCCAGCACCGGCACCTGGCCGGGAATAAAAGATTGTATGGTGGCTTTCATCTTTTCAAATAACAATGCATAATCATTGCCGGGAGCCATGTCGCTCATCGCTTTGCAAAATGAATAGGACAAAGAGCCCAGTTCTTCATAATTCACCAGCACCTGTTTGTTTTCCTGGTGAGGTGACGAGCCACTGATGACCACCATATTGGAAATGGAGTCGGGCATTGCTTCAAAGAATCCCTGCCGGGCCTCGGCAGCGGAAAGATCAATAACAGAATCAATGGGGTTCTCCGGGTCAGGGAAAGGTTCAGGTTCTCCTCTTGTAACTGCAGTACCTTCTGAACGGGTGCCGGTACCGGAATGACAGGCGTCTATCAGTACCAGCAAACTCCCTTCCGGGCCGATCTTTTTCCGGATGGCCAATAGTTTGGGATAGAGGTCATCATCCCGCAGGTGCTTCTCTCCTTTGTAGCCGGTGGGACTATATCTTGCTTTTGCATCGTACGGAAGCAGTGCTTCATCATAGCCATCGTCTTCATCTTTGCCGAGCTCAATGGTCTTCTGGTCTCTTATCTGCTGTCCGTGGCAGGCAAAGTGGAGCACTACTATATCTTTCTTTTTGGCTTTTGTGGCAAGGTCGGTAAGGCCTTTCAAAATAGCGGCTTTGGTGGCTTTGGCATTTACCAGGGTTATGATGTTCTTATCTGCAAAGTTGTTTTTGTTCAGGGTGGCTTTTATATACTTTACATCATTTACAGAAGCAATAGGCGGTATGTTGTTTCCGGGTGCATAAGTACCAACCGCTACAATGAGGGCCAGTTTATTTTGGGAGAAGACCGGGCCGGAGAGCAGCAGTACGGTCAGGAAAAAAAAGTGAGGTCTCATGTGGTTCTGTTTATGATAGCGTTGAAATTACTACATACACGGGTAAGCATCCTTCCTATTAATGGATGGTACTGACGCTTCTTCGTGCTGCAAGACAAAGCTTTAAAAGTTTTCGGTGAATTCTATACCCATTGGAGGGTATTGGCGGGTAGTTAACGTATTGAGTGGGAATAAATGAAAAAGGCCTCCTGCGCTGATTTATCCAACGAAGCTTTAGCGTAGTTGGGAGCTTCAAATGTTAAGGCCTCCTACGCTAAAGCTTCGGAGGCCAAGGCGGAGAGGGTGGGATTCGAACCCACGGTACAGTTTAACCCGTACGACGATTTAGCAAACCGTTCCTTTCGGCCACTCAGGCACCTCTCCTATTATTACTTCTTTTTACCGGTTTGTTTCAATGATGATTTAGCAAACCGATCCTTTCGTCCGCCTACCGGCGGAACCTCTCCATATAAGGGCAGCAAAAATAAAGATAACAAGTAAGAAATCCCAAAAAACAAACCCCAAACCGGGCAAATTCTAAAAACAAATCCCAAATTCCGTACTTCCGGAATTTGGGATTTAAAATTATTTGGAATTTCTGTATTTACATAGCAGCCAATTGCACTTTCTGTTGTAATTCAAGAACATTTTCCCTGAATACGCCATCTGTGTCCATCAGGTCTTTTACGGTCTGGCAGGAATGGATAACGGTAGTATGGTCACGACCGCCAAAGTGTTCTCCGATGGTTTTAAGGGAGTTTTTGGTAAAAGCCTTGGCGAGGTACATAGTAATTTGTCTTGCCTGTACAATTTCTCTCTTGCGGGTCTTTTGCAGGAGCTTATCGTAAGACACATCAAAGTACTCGCAAACCATTTTCTGGATGGTTTCGATGGTTATTTCTTTGCTGGAGGATTTGACAAAATTGCGTAACACTTTTTTGGCTAAGTCTAGGTCTATTTCCCTCCTGTTTAGCGAAGATTGTGCCAACAGTGATATAAGGGCGCCTTCCAGTTCTCTTACATTATTACTGATATTATAGGCAATGTACTTAACCACTTCCTTGGGCATTTCCAACCCGTCGTTCTTCATCTTTTTTTCCAGTATCTCAATACGGGTATCATATTCAGGTACCTGCAGATCAGCACTCAGGCCCCAGCGAAACCGGCTGAGCAGGCGTTCTTGTACTCCTGCACCCCATCCAGATCTTTGGGTGATTTATCGGACGTAAGTATCAGTTGTTTATGTGATTGATGTAAGTGGTTGAAAATGGCAAAGAAGGCATCCTGTGATTTCTCTGCTTTGGCAAAGAACTGCACATCATCAATTATAAGTACATCGATCAGCTGGTAAAAATGGATAAAATCATTGATGGCATTGTTTCGGCTATGGTCCATGAACTGGTTGATGAACTTTTCAGAGCTTACATACAACACCACTTTATTGGGATGAAGCCTTTTTACTTCATTTCCGATGGCCTGTCCGAGGTGCGTTTTGCCCAAACCGACACCGCCATAAATAACGAGGGGGTTAAAGGAATTAGCTCCGGGTTTTTCAGCCACCGTTTTGCCGGCACGGCGGGCCACCCGGTTGCAATCGCCTTCTATAAATGCTTCGAATGTGTAGATATGATTCAGCTGGGGGTCTATCTGCATCTTTTTAAGACCCGGTATCACAAAGGGGTTCTTAACGGGATTGTTTATGACTAATGGAAAATCCATTTCGTTATTTGAAAATGTTTTAAAACCCTGGCCACTTACATCCATTGTAACAGGTTTGTTCTTGCTGTTACCACTATCTACCATGATACGATATTCCAGGCGGGCTTCTTTACCTAATTCCCGCTTCAATGTCTTCGCTAATAAATTTACGTAATGTTCTTCGAGATATTCGAAAAAGAATTGGCTGGGTACCTGTATCACCAGTACATTGTTCTTTAATGATACCGGGTGGATGGGTTCAAACCAGGTTTTGTAATGCTGCCACTCAACAATGTCTTTGATGATCTTTAAACAATTGGTCCAGATTTTTTCAGCATTCTTCTCCATCAGATTAGTAAGCAGTTTATACCGTGTTAACTATAGTTGTTCGTCCAGAATTGTCCAAAAAAAACTTCACAGACCTATATTGAAAAAAGTTGGACAGGACGGCGAATATCAACAATTCTTTTATAAAAAAAAATTTTTAATCCCCTGTTTTTTGTGAAACAGAAAGATTGTGGTTTTTAGCTAATTTTTTCCCTGAAAATTTGGAAAATTCAAAATCTAATCTACCTAAAATGATGCCAGCAAATCCTACCTGGTTTATTATCACGTCGTCTCCTTTTTTATTCTTATATTCTACCGGTTTATCCAGGAAGGTATGTGTATGCCCGCCAATGATCAGATCGATGTTCTCCGTTTCTTTTGCCAATACTTCATCACTTACTTTATCGCTTTCTTTGTACTGGTAGCCGAGGTGTGATAAACAAATTACCATATCACATCCTTTATCCTTTCGTAATAGCGCAGCTGTTTCATTTGCTTTTTGAACAGGGTCAAGATATTTAGTAGCACCGAATAAAGTATCCGGTATCAATCCTCTTCCTTCTATACTAACCCCAAAGACACCGATCTTCAGCTTCCCTTTTTTAAATATCTTATATGGCTCTGTTTTATTTTCCATCGGTGTGCCGCTAAAATCATAATTGGCCACCAGCATCGGAAATGTCGCATGATTGCTCAATTGCATGGCCAGGTTTTCCATACCTGCATCAAAATCATGATTGCCGATGGTACAGGCATCATAGCGCATGGCCGACATGGCTTTTATTTCCGGCTCTCCTTTATAGATATTGAAATAAGGAGTGCCCTGGAATATATCACCCGCATCCAGCAACAATACCTGTTCTTCTTCGGCCCTTATTTTATTGATCAGTTGCGCTCTGCCTGCCACACCACCCAATCCCTGGTTGCGGCCACCATCCATCGGGAATGGCTCCAGGCGGCTGTGCGTATCATTAGTATGTAAGATGGTCAGCTTCAGCGGACTGAAGTATGCTGCTGCCTCCAGTAAAGAGGGCCCTGCCATTATTGCCCCGGCAGATAATGCTGCCTGCCGGATAAATTTCTTTCTATTGAGCATTGGTAACCCGGTTTTCAATGTTAGCACTTATATTCTTTCCGTTGCCTTTCAGCTTCTTAATATAGTCGAAGAGGGCATCCCGCATCAGGTAGCCGTTGGTTATCTGCGGTACGGTCCTTAACATATCGGCATTGTCTCCGCCATTAGCTATAAAGTCGGAATTGGCGATGGTGTACATGGCATTGGGATCAAGCGGTTTTCCACCTATCATTACATTGATGGCTTTCTTGTCTTTTATCTGCATCGTCATGCCGGCAACAGGCCAGCCACCTTTTGCTGCCATAAGATCTAAAACTTGTTGTAATATATCTCCTTTCAATTTTTGAAGAATGAGCAGGTTATCAAAAGGCATCAGCTCAAATATCTTTCCGGTAGTAACATTACCTGCCGGCAACTGATTTAACCTGATGCCACCAAAGTTTACAAACGCCACATCCACTTTGGTATTATATTTTTCTGCTGCCAATGTGAGAAATGCATCCACCATAAAATTCCCGAGAGTGCATTCTGGTTGTTTTTTATCCAAACTGATATCTGCCACACCCACTACATCATTCATGGTCTTGTTCACATTGTTACTGTATGGCTGTAAAAAAGTAAGTACCGATGAATCTTTGGGCTGTGCATCAGTAATGCGGTATGAGTTGTGTTCTAATGTCTGGCTTTGGTAAATAGTGTTGCAGGACAATCCTGTATACAGGAAGAATAGAAGGGCAAGTGTAAAAGGGTAATTTTTTTTCATAACCGGTGAACTTGTTTGAAGGTATTAATATTTTATTGGTGTAGCAAAGATTTAAAAAATTAATCCCGGTTTTTTATTTGCATCTTTACTGTCAATTTTTCAGGATAAAAACCTGACAGTATGCAAAAGATCATTTCACTGAAACTGCTGCCCTCCGAAGCAGCTAATGAATCGCTGGTTAAGAAGTATATAGCACAAGCCTGCGGGATAATGCAATCGATTGTGTCAGGCTATATTGTCTTGAAACACTCCATAGATGCCAGGGGCCGGCAAGCCTGGATCCAGCTCTCCCTGAAAGTATTTATTGATGAACCATTCCAGCCCAGGGAAATAACACCTTTTCATTTTAAAGATGTACACCATGCCCCGGTAAGGGTAATTATCATTGGTGCCGGACCAGCAGGTTTGTTTGCAGCTCTTCAACTTATTGAATCAGGCATTAAACCCATCGTGCTGGAAAGAGGCAAAGATGTTCGGGCCAGGAGAAGGGACCTGGCTTTATTAAATAAGGAAGGCGAAGTAAACCCTGAAAGCAATTATTGTTTTGGTGAAGGTGGGGCCGGTACCTACAGCGATGGTAAATTATATACCCGCAGCACCAAGCGGGGTGATATTAACCGTATCCTGAACTTGTTTGTCCATTTTGGAGCCGAAGAACATATCTTATATGAAGCACATCCCCATATCGGTACCAACAAGCTGCCCCAGATCATCACTGCTATGCGGAAACAAATAGTGGATTGCGGTGGTGAATTTCTATTTGAGAAAAAAGTGACGGACCTTATTATAAAGAACAATGAAATACAAGGAGTGAAGACGGCAGATGGCAATTCTTTTGAGGCGAATGCAGTACTACTCGCCACCGGTCATTCTGCAAGGGATATTTTTGAATTGCTGTATGCCAAAAAAATAGCGATCGAATCAAAACCATTTGCTCTCGGTGTACGGGTAGAGCATCCGCAGGCATTGATAGACAGCACCCAGTACCATTGTGAAACAAGGGGGGCTTTTTTACCCCCGGCTGCATACAGTTGGGTGCAACAGGTGGATGGCAAAGGTGTATTCTCTTTTTGCATGTGTCCCGGAGGTATTATTGCGCCTGCTGCTACCGCACCCGGAGAACTGGTGGTGAATGGCTGGAGCCCTTCCAAACGTAATAATCCGTATGCCAACAGCGGTATTGTGGTGACGGTGGAGGAGAAGGACGCATGGAAGCATTTTGAAAAGGCCAATTGGGAAATTGGGAAATTGAACAGCCCTTTATTATTGATGGAGTTTCAAAGGTCTGTTGAAGAGAAAGCGTTTAATTCGGGTGGTGGAAAGTTTGTGGCACCGGCACAGCGCCTGGTGGATTTTACTGAAAACAAAGTATCCGGATCCTTACCGGACTGCTCTTACCTGCCCGGTATTCGTTCTGCTTCCTTAAAAGAAGTGTTGCCTGCTTTTATTCAGGAAAGCCTGCAGCAGGCTTTTAAAGACTATGGCAAAAAAATGAGCGGTTACCTGACGAATGAGGCTGTGGTAGTGGCTACCGAATCAAGAACCTCCTCTCCTGTCCGTATTCCCAGGGATGGGGATACATTGCAGCACCCGCAAATAAAAAACTTATATCCCTGCGGCGAAGGGGCCGGCTATGCCGGTGGCATTGTAAGTGCTGCCATGGATGGGGACCGGGTGGCAAATCAAATAATTCA
>JBEBIF010000420.1:0-3186 GCA_040080515.1 Chitinophagaceae bacterium
GTAATGATGCCGGTACTGCCGGGTAATCAGCTGGCCAAACAGGTAAAAGAAAAATATCCCGCCGTGAAAATACTGGCCCTTTCCATGAGCGGCCAGGGCGACCTGGTAAACGAAATGATAGAAGATGCCGACATTTCCGGTTATGTACTTAAGAATATCGGGAAACAGGAACTGATAAAAGCCCTGGAAAAAATTGCAGGTGGGGGTATCTACTTCAGCGACGAAGTAATAGGTGAGCTCCAGCGGACCAGTCAGCGAAAAAAACAAAAAGAAGATGCACATCTCACCGGCCGGGAAATAGAGATCATCCGGTTGATTGAAAAAGAATACAATAATAAAATGATCGCTGAGTCATTATTTATCTCAGAACGTACTGTTGAAACACATCGAAAAAACATCTTTCGCAAAACAGACACCAGTTCTGTGATCGGTCTGGTAAAGTATGCCTACGAACACAAGCTTATATAGACTTGGGCAATACCAGTTCCCTTTTCAGCTACGTCTCCTAAAAACAAAAACCATCCGCCGGCATGACGAATGGTTTTGAGGATCTGTGTTCTTGTATCTTTTATACCCTGAAGTGAGCAAAAGCCTTGTTGGCTTCAGCCATACGATGGGTATCTTCTTTCTTTTTGAATGCAGCGCCTTCACCTTTGCTGGCAGCTACTATTTCGCCGGCCAATTTATCAGCCATGCTGCGGCCATTCCGGTCGCGGCTGTAGCGGATCAGCCATTTAATGCTTAAAGAGATCTTCCTGTCAGGACGAACCTCTGCTGGTATCTGGAAAGTGGCACCACCGATACGGCGGCTGCGAACTTCAACTGCAGGTGTTACGTTTACCAATGCTCTTTTCCAAACTTCATATCCGTCTTCACTGGTTTGCTTGGCCACTTTGTCCAATGCATCATAGAAAATATTAAAGGCACCGCTTTTTTTACCTTCCCACATCAGGTTGTTTACAAAACGGGTTACCAGTTTGTCATTAAACCTGGGGTCTGGTGCTAAAGGGAGTTTCTTTGCTTGTGCTTTCCGCATGACTTATAAATTGTATTCTTTTTTTATTTTGGGGAGACAACGCATGCGTTATCTCTACGTTGTCTTTAAATCATTAAATCCTTTTCAATCCTCCAATCCGTGATTATTTCTTTGCTTTTTCTTTCTTCGTACCATACTTGGAACGGCTTTTCTTACGGTCTTTTACACCAGCAGTATCCAATGAGCCACGAACGATGTGATAACGAACACCCGGTAAATCTTTTACCCTTCCGCCACGGATCAGAACAATAGAGTGCTCCTGCAGATTATGCCCTTCCCCGGGGATATAGGCAATCACCTCAATTTTATTTGTCAAACGAACTTTTGCTACTTTACGAAGCGCTGAGTTAGGCTTTTTAGGCGTGGTGGTATACACCCTTGTACATACTCCCCGGCGCTGAGGACATTGATCTAAAGCCCTTGATTTACTCTTGGCCCTGATAATTTCTCTTCCTTTTCTTACTAATTGTTGAATTGTAGGCATTCTTGACCCTTGTTTTTGGGACGGCAAAGGTAGGGGATTAGATGATAATTTTAAACTGGAGTGATGATAATTTTTAAAAGCCCGGAATTTTCTTCCAGATAGCTGTAGAAAATGTGTAAAACCCGCCGAAAAAACTGGGAAATAGAAGGTTAGAAGCCAATCTGCCTATTTTAGAATATCATTAAAAATCCCCTCTTAGATTCGCTGCATCCAGTTGTACTTATCCTCTCTCCTCCCTTCCCGGATATCTGCCAGCCATTTTTTGATGGTGGGGGCTGTTTTCCAGCTATCCACATCGAATTTCATTTCAAAATCCTTGTATTTCAACTCTTTAATCAGCGAGATCGTAGCTGCAGTGCCGGTGCCGAATACTTCGTACAGCAATCCGGCTTTATAAGCATCAATAATATCCTGTATGCTTAATGGTCTTTCTTCTACGATGAAGCCCATTTCTTTTAAAAGGGTAATGGCACTTTGGCGGGTCACCCCGTCTAAAATGGTGCCCTGCTCCAGGTCCGGGGTGATGGCCGTGTTTCCAATTATAAAGAACACATTCATGGTACCACATTCCTGCACATATTTATGCTCAAAAGCATCCATCCACAATACCTGGTCGTAGCCTTTCTTCTTAGCCTCGGCAGTGGCATACATTGCCGCACCATAGTTGCCTGCAGCTTTAGCATAGCCTACTCCACCCGGCACAGCCCGAACATATTGCTCCTCTACATATATTCTCATCGGGGCACTGTAATAAGGACCTGTGGGGCTCAGTATGATCATGAACTTATAGCTGTCTGATGGACGTACTCCGATCAATTCATCTGACGAAAACATAAAAGGCCGGATATACAAAGAATGGTCCTCTTTTGAAGGTATCCAGTTCTTATCGAGTTCCACCAGCTGCCGCATTCCCTCCATAAATAATTCTTCCGGTACAGCAGGCATTTGCATTCTTTCAGCCGAAATATTAAACCGTTTAAAATTATCATGTGGCCGGAATATGGAGGCATTTCCGTTGGTATCCTTGTATGCTTTTATGCCTTCAAAAATGGCTTGCCCATAATGCAAGGCTGCCAATGAAGGGCTGAGCAGCAAAGGCTGGTAGGGTTTTATTTCAATATTCTTCCACTCACCATTCTCAAAATCAGCTTCCAGCATATGATCAGTAAAATACTTGCCAAAAGGCAGGTTTTCCAGGTTCAGATCCTGTAGCTTGCTTCTTTCTGCTTTTGTTACTGAAATGTCCATAGCTGCCGTCATAAAAGTTTATTTTTACGGGGTCAAAGAAACGAAAAAAAGCTAACACCCATTCGCATAATTATCAACCGGTCTATGGATATTAATCATATTGATTTAAACCCTGCTTTAGTAGCAAATTTATATGCCGAATCACTTATCGATACGAATGCGATCATAACTGAAAAACCGGTAGCGGCACCACCGGCAGAGTCAGGACCATCGAGAACAGATAAACCGGAAACTGCCTGGAAATCACTGGGCCATAACCAGAAAAACATATTGCTGATAGTGAATAACCCTGATGTTGTTTATTTAACTGACAATGAACTGACATTCCTCACTGGTATATTGGGCGCCTGTAAACTTACATTGGCAGATGTGGCCATTGTTAATCAAAACAATCATCCTGAAATGGCTTATAAAGAAC
>JBEBIF010000421.1:0-3177 GCA_040080515.1 Chitinophagaceae bacterium
CAAACCCCTCAACATGATCCTTGATGATGGTGGTGACCTGACGAATATGGTACTGGACACTTATCCTGAACTGGTGCAGCATGTAAAAGGTATCTCTGAAGAAACTACTACCGGTGTGCACCGTTTATATGAAAGAGTGGCAAAGGGCACCCTGCCAATGCCTGCTATCAATGTGAACGATTCTGTTACCAAATCTAAATTCGATAATAAATATGGTTGTAAAGAATCATTAGTGGATTCTATACGCCGTGCTACCGATGTAATGCTGGCTGGTAAAATAGCCGTAGTTGGTGGATACGGTGATGTGGGTAAAGGCTCTGCCGCTTCATTAGCAGGCGCTGGTTGCCGTGTTATCGTTACCGAGATCGATCCTATTTGCGCTTTACAGGCGGCAATGGACGGTTTTGAAGTAAAAAAAATGATCGATGCGGTAAAAGAAGCTGACATCGTGGTTACCGCTTCGGGTTGCCGTGACCTGATCCGTGGTGAGCATTTCAAACTGATGAAAGACAAAGTGATCGTTTGTAATATCGGCCACTTTGATATTGAGATCGATATTGCCTGGCTGAACACCAACTATGGTAATACCAAAGATACCATCAAACCACAAGTGGATATTTACAATGTAGATGGTCATGATGTGATCATCCTGGCAGAAGGCCGCCTGGTGAACCTGGGTTGTGCTACCGGTCACCCGTCATTTGTAATGAGTAACTCTTTCTCTAACCAGACACTGGCCCAGATAGAACTGTGGCTGAATCACAAAAACTACGACAACAAAGTATATGTGTTGCCAAAGCATTTGGATGAGAAAGTAGCCCGTTTGCACCTGTCAAAAATTGGTGTTGTACTGGATGAGCTGACCGATGCACAAGCTGAATACCTCGGTATCGGCAAAGAAGGTCCGTTCAAAGCAGAACATTACCGTTATTAATCAGGATCAGAAATAGTAAAGGCTAACAACTTTCTAAAAGTTGTTAGCCTTTTTTTATACTGTTATTTGATCAGCCCTCTTCCCTCCGTTACCACACAATTGGCCTGTGCCATAATGATAGTTTGTTCGGCAGGTGCCACATTTACTGTAACCGGCTTTTTACCATTTCCTGTAAAAATGATATGGGTGATCTTTCGGGTCATTATCCGCTGTAATAAGGTGGTGGGATTGTTATTGCTGTTTTTAAACACAAACTGGAAAAGACCTTCACAATTCATCGTACCCAGGTTTCGGCTCTGGGTTTTTGATTTTAGTCCTTCAAAATACACCTCTGCCGTTGAGTTGTTGTCGAAACATTTTTCAGCACCGTCCAGCGAAAACAGAACAATGATCTCCTTACTGTCTGCATCAATTGTTACAGAGCCACCATCCACATAAATAAATCCGGTGGAAAGCTTTGTCTGTTTGGTATAAGGGTCTGTTTCCCGGATCAGCTTACAATCCTGTGCAGCAAGTACAAGGGGAAAAAAGAATACAACGGATAAGAGGTATTTCATGTGATATATTTAAACTTAAAATTAATTATTTCAACGCATTATGCGAACAGGAAGATTAAGGAAACCCGTAATGAGTTGCAATGCGCCGGAACGTAGTTTTACCTCCGCCACCCCTTTACGCTTAAGAAAACATTGAAAAGGCGCTGCTCCTCCATTTGGGCTGACCGGATAGTGGCAACCATGGCTTTTCTCCTTCCGTTTAATGCTGTATCTTTAGCTACACCCATCCTGAACTTGAGTAAAAGACTCCTGTATATTTTTACCCTGCTTGTCTTTTTTTCCGCTTCGGCAAGAGCCAGCCATATTACAGGCGGCCAAATGTATTATACCTGCAATGGAATTGTGGGAGGGCAGTACCAATACGAAGTCATCTTAAAACTGTTTCAGCGTTGTGGCAGCGGCCGCCAGTTTCCTAATCCAGCCATCATTTCAATTTTTGATAAAACGAACGGTGCCCGGATTATTGACCTCAATGTAAATATCTTCAATACAGAAACCATCCAGATCACAAATCCGGATCCCTGTATCACTAATCCGCCGCAGGTGTGTTATGATATTGCCTACTACACGTTCACCATTTCGCTGCCCGGTACCCCGGAGGGATATGTAATTGCCAGCCAGGTAAACTACCGGATCAATGGCATTACCAATCTTGCCGGAAACTCGGGTAATGTGGGTGCCACCTATACAGCAGAAATACCCGGCACCACTCTAATCACTACAGCGCCGCAAAACAACAGCGCCACCTTTACCGGCAGCGACCTGGTGGTAGTGTGTGCTCAAAACAATTTTGCTTACAGCTTTGGTGCACAGGATGCTGATGGCGATGTGCTCCGTTATTCTTTTTGTGAAGCTTATAATAGTACTGCGGTTGGAGGCGGTACCAGCATACCGCCCAATCCTCCCCCCTTTCCACCTGTTCCTTATAATTTTCCCGATTTTAACGAAACAATGCCATTGGGCGCATTAGTACAAATAAACCCGGTAACAGGGTTAATAACCGGAGTTGCACCACCGGTGGGCATTTATGTTGTTACTGTTTGTGTGGAAGAAATCAGAAACGGCCAGGTAATAGCAAGGCAGCGAAAAGACCTGCAGATCAATATTGCTGATTGTTATGTGGCTTCTGCATCCCTGCTTCCTGAATATTTTTTGTGTAAGGCCACACAAACGATAACCATATCCAATCTTTCCAGCAGCCCGCTGATCGTTACCACCGACTGGGATATTATGGACAATACGAATGCTATCATTTACTCGGGCACAGGACCCGCTATTACTTATACATTTCCTGCCATCGGGGTTTATACAGTAAAACTGGTGATCAACAGGAACCAGCCCTGTACCGATTCCACTACAGCATCGGTAAAAGTGTTTCCTGGTTTTACACCGGACTTTACTTCAACCGGTATTTGTTTTACTAAACCTACTTTTTTCCAGGATCTCACCACGTCTGTTTATGGAGTTCCAAACTCATGGACGTGGGATTTTGGGGAACCCACTATCGGCACTGATGTTTCCATCCTGCAGCATCCTTCTTATACTTACCCTTCCATGGGTATCAAAAATGTACGCCTTATTGCCACAGACACCCGTGGGTGCAGGGATACGATTACGAAAAGCGTTACTATCATTGATAAACCACCTATTGCCCTTGCTTTTAAAGACACGCTGATCTGTGTAAAT
>JBEBIF010000422.1:0-3171 GCA_040080515.1 Chitinophagaceae bacterium
CCACCAGCCTGTCAGCACAGGAGTAAATAAAAGAATGGCAACCGGCAATACAAGAATGTGAATTTTTGTAAGCAGGTAGATAAATGGCAGATCCCTTTTATCGTTCATTAAGCGGAGCCAGAATTTATCGTAAAGACCGGGCTTTTCTTTTGGTATATATACCGGATCTGTGAGTGTGGTGGCCAGTGATTTCATGATTCCGGTAAAAGTATGGAAATATTTCGCCCAAACGCATGACTGTAGAGGATATGCCGCTAAAAAGATGGTTGCATTTGAAACAATAACAAAGTGCCTGCAAAATCCGTGTCCATCCATTAATAATCCACCAATCCGTGCTTCTATTGAGGAGTATATGTCGCTAAAAGATGCTTGTATTTGAAACAGTAACAAAGTGTCTGCAAAATCCGTGTTGATCCATTAATAATCCCCAAATCCGTGCTTCTATTGAGGAGTATATGTCGCTAAAAGACGCTTGTGTTTGAAACAGTAACAAAGTGTCTGCAAAATCCGTGTTGATCCATTAATAATCCCCAAATCCGTGCTTCTATTTGGGCTTATACTTTGCTTCGTCCAGTATCTTCTTTGCTTCAGTCTTCATTACTTCTTCCGGGGTCAATTCTTTGTTTTTGGAGACATATTTTTTAATGATCTGCCAGCCGATCCACTGCCCGATATTACCGGGAGAATCTTCCTGTGAAAGTCCCTGCGTAAATGGCGATTCGCCGATATACGTTTGAATGACGGAAGGAGTAAGTGAATGCAGGTCTTCGTTTTTGACCAGGTGGCTCCATATCTTTCCTTCGTATTCCTTGCACCAGTCCAGCTGATGCTGGGTGTATCCTGTTTTTATTGAATCTGGTGTGGCGGGTAAAAATTTATCGAGCAGGTACCAGAGCTTTCCTTTTTCTATCATTTGATCGATCAGCGGCTTTCCTCCGCTTTGATCAGGGAAGATATCCGTAACGATCAGCTGCATGGCATCAGCAATGATATACTCTTTGCTGAAACGACGGCTACGGTACTCTGGTGCCACGTTGGAAATAAAAAAAGGATCGCTATAAACAGAAAAATTTTTACCCAGGTAAAATTGCAGACTGATGCCTAAGAAGTCCGGTCCCAGGAAATCAGGCGTTGGCCCGGTCTCCGATTGTGCCATAGCATCCACAGGTCCGGCAATTGTGGCTATAGAAGGCAATTGATACTTTGGGAGATAATATTTTACAAATTGATACGCTTTTTTAAAATCTTTTTCAATATCAGCAGTACTCTTAAAAACAGTATTTACGGTATCGTATAAACCACCGCTGAGGCTGATGAACCGTTTGACTCCAGGAAGGGTGGAAGCGCTGTCAAGACCCAATACACTTTCAAGAAAGATGGGCGTAAGTGAAGGATATTTTACATTCAGCTGATTCAGGCCGGGCAAAACATTATTGCTGTCGATAGCAAAAAAATCCCTGTCAAACCGGTCCAGTTTTACTTCCACGGCTATGCCGGATACATCGGGAATTCCTTTTTTGTTATTGCAGGCAAAAAATGATATGCAAAAAAGAAGGGTGATTATTTTTTTCATAGCTATGGAAAACGTTAAGCCGGTTTAAATGTTGTGGGAACGAAAATACTGCTTTAAAAATTACCGTTACACAGGTGTGGCTATTGGCGTAAATTTGACCTATGAAAATCGCTTTAGCGCAGCAAAATTATCACATCGGCAATTTTGAAGACAATACCCGTAAGATCATTGAAGGTATAAAATGGGCTAAAAAGCAGGGGGCAGACCTGGTGCTGTTTTCCGAATTATGTGTGTGCGGATACCCGCCCAGGGATTTTCTTGAGTTCGACGATTTTATCAGCAAAAGTTACCAGGCGATTGATACAATAAAAGAGCATGCAGATACCATCGGTGTGCTGATTGGTGCCCCGGACAGAAACCCGGTACGGGAAGGTAAAGACCTGTTTAACGGTGCTTTTTTTCTTTATGAAAAAGAAATAAAAGCAGTGATGCATAAGACCTGTCTGCCCAACTATGATGTGTTTGATGAGTACCGGTATTTTGAACCGGCCTATAACTGGAAGGTGATCGAGTTCAAAGGAAAGAGACTCGCTGTTACTATTTGTGAAGACATCTGGAACCTGGGAGATAATCCCTTATACCGCAACTGCCCGATGGATGAGCTGATGAAACAGCAGCCCGACCTGATGCTGAATATTTCTGCTTCTCCATTTGATTACACTCATGTGGAAGACCGGAAGGCCATTGTAAAACTCAATGTGTCCAAATACAAACTGCCAATGCTCTACTGCAATTGTGTGGGCAGCCAGACAGAGATCGTTTTTGATGGCGCTTCGCTGGTATTTGATAAAAATGGCAACATGGTAAAACAACTTCCTTTATTTAAAGAAGCAATGGAGGTGTTTGACCTGGAGGATGACGGCACATTTGCACAGGCAGTAATGGTTCCGTCAAATGAATTGCCTGGTGCAGAATTCAACCCGGCTGAGCTGGAGCCTGATTTGTGCACTGCTGAAATTCACAATGCCATCGTAATGGCGATAAGGGATTATTTCAATAAAATGGGGTTTACCAAAGCTATCCTGGGCAGCAGCGGAGGTATTGACAGTGCCGTTACATTAGCACTGGCCTGTGAAGCATTAGGGAAAGAAAACGTACGGGCCATATTAATGCCCTCCGAATATTCTACCGGCCATTCAGTAAGTGATGCTGAACAGCTAAGCAAGAATCTGGGCAATCCATACGATATCGTTCCCATTAAAAATATTTATGAAAGCTTTCTTACAGAGCTGAAACCGATCTATAAAGGCCTGCCTTTTAGCGTGGCCGAAGAAAACATACAGGCAAGAACGAGAGGTAATTTGCTGATGGCTATTGCCAATAAGTTCGGTTACATCTTATTAAATACATCTAACAAAAGTGAACTGGCAACCGGCTACGGCACGTTGTATGGCGATATGGCCGGAGGACTTGGCGTTCTTGGAGATTGTTACAAAATGCAGGTGTATGCATTGGCAAAATACATCAACCGCAGCAATGAAGTAATTCCTGGTAACATTATTATCAAACCACCTTCGGCTGAACTACGGCCCGGACAAAAAGATTCTGATTCATTGCCTGACTATGCCATTCTCGACCGGATATTATATCAATATATC
>JBEBIF010000423.1:0-3171 GCA_040080515.1 Chitinophagaceae bacterium
GCATTCCATCATCAGAGAGACCTTTGGCAAGACATAAGGCGCTGTACCCCGTAAAAGTCCCGATCTCCAGTATCCGCCGGGGGCGAATCATACAACTTATCATCTCCAGTACTTTGCCCTGCAAGTGACCGCTGAGCATCACCGATTCTGCATGATGCTGCATAGTGAAGTCATTTACTTCTTTTAGCAATGCATCTTCCGGGGAGGATAATTTTTCTGCATACAATTGTATGGCCGGGTCGATCAATTCCAAATTAAAATCTTTTGGCAAAGATAACTTACTCAGGCGGCTGCTGTAACGGGATTTTCAACCGCCGATGCTTTTCGGGAGATCAACCATAAGCCGAGGAAGGTGAATATTCCGTTTATTAAGATCAATTCGTTACCTATTTTATAGCCGCTAAAGATAGAATCGGAGATCTTTTGCAATCCCAATTTCACATGCAGTTTGGCATCGTACCAGGCAGGGTTGCTGAGCATATCCAATCCCAGGGCCAGCAATGGTGCGATGATACATACCACCCAGATCAGTTTGTCGTTCAGCTTCCGCTTCGTTAAGATACCGAAGGCGAATAATCCGAGTAGTGGCCCGTAAGTGATACCGGCAAACTTCAAAATAAAATCGATAATGAGTTTATCATTAATGGCTTTGAACAGCAGTACCATGAGGAAGAAAACAAATGCAAAAGTGAAATGCACTTTCAGCCTTGTCCGTTTCTTTTCTTTTTCTGTCCCTTCTTTTTTATTGATACCAAGAATATCAATACAGAAACAGGATGTAAGTGATGTGATGGCGCCATCTACACTGGGGAAAAGCGCTGATATCAATGCAATGATGAAGATGATACCGATGGTTCCGCTGAATACCTCGCTTAAGGCAATAGTGGGAAACAGATCATCGGGTGGTACTGCAATACCTTTTGTACTGGCATATAAATAAAGCACACCTCCGAGTATGAGGAACAGGAAATTAACTACCATCAGTACGGCTGTAAATGTCATCATGTTCTTTTGTGATCCTTTCAATGTTTTTACGCTGATGTTCTTTTGCATCATTTCCTGGTCAAGGCCTGTCATGGCAATGGCGATGAACATACCGCCAATGATATGTTTGAGTGCAAAAGAACCCGCCTTCACGTCCCAGTTAAATATTTTGGTGTAGCCTTTGTCGGACATCATCGTCATGGCGCCGCCAAAATCAGTTCCCAATGCTTTAATGATAACAATAATGCAGACCACCAATCCCACCAGCATCCCGGTTGTTTGCAGCGTGTCGGTATAAATAATGGTTTTTACACCTCCTTCAAAGGTGTATAATAAGATGAGCAGCAGGATGACCAACGCGGTGGCTTCAAATGGGATACCCAGTTTGTTGAAGATGAAGATCTGTAATACGCTTATCACTAAATATAACCGGGCGGTAGCCCCCACGGTGCGGGACAGAATAAAGAAAAAAGCGCCAGCCTTATGTGCATTAATGCCAAACCGTTTTTCCAGGTAGGTATAAATGCTGGTAAGGTTCATCCGGTAATACAGGGGCAGCAACACGAAGGCTATTACCATATAACCCAGCAGGTAGCCCAATACGATCTGGAAATAATAAAAATTCCCGGTGCCAACGCCTCCGGGCACACTTACAAACGTGACGCCGGACAGTGAAGTGCCTATCATTCCAAATGCCACCAGCATCCAGTTACTGTTGCGGTTGCCGATAAAAAAGGATTCATTATTAGAATTGCGGGAAGTATACCAGGCCACACCCAGCAGTAATGCAAAGTATCCGATAACGAAAGTGAACAGTATTTGTGGCGACATAATTTTCCATTTTTTATCCCACAAAGACACTAAGCAAGCAAAGAAAATAACATTGTGTTTATGTGGGGGATAATTTAATACCGGGAATCCCCTTTACATTTACCCCTCAGAAACACTACAGAAATGCAGAAAAAAACGTTGCGTCTTTGTGGGAGACAATTGAATTTTGAAGATAAAGAAATTTACTTTCCCTTTGCTGCAATTTATTAATATGGCAATACAATCATTAGCGGTTTTTTGCGGTTCTAAGAACGGGAACAACCCTCTTTTCACACAACATGCTGCTGAGTTGGGCAAACTGATGGCGGAACATTCCATTAAACTGGTATATGGTGGCGGCAGTGCCGGCCTCATGGGCGCTATCGCTGATACAGTGATGCAAGCCGGTGGAAAAGTAACCGGGTTCATTCCAAAAATATTGCTGGAATGGGAAGTGCAACACCGCGGCATCACAGAACTGATCATCTGTGATGATATGCATGAACGGAAAAGAAAGATCTACAGCATAAGTGATGCAGCAATCATCCTACCGGGAGGTTTTGGCACCCTGGATGAGCTTTTTGAAATAGTGACCTGGAACCAGCTTACCATTCATGATAAACAGATCTATATCCTGAACTCCGGCGGCTTTTATGATCACCTGATTCACCATATTGAAATGATGAAAGCGGAGAATTTTTTGTATGAAGACGCTGTAAAAAGGATCACCATTATTGATGATCCTTCGGAGTTATTGAAATATTTTTACTGCTGATCACCTTCTTTTATTTCCCTGGAATAACGGCACCTGTATTCCTGCCCGAATGATGGGGATGGTACGGCCATAGGCATCTGTATAAGGAGAGTATATGCTTCCGGAAACATCAAACAATACGGCCAGGTAATAAAAAGGTTCACCTCCACGGCCTTCACGGCCTGTTGTGTAGCCGCCTCCTATTAAAAAACTGCTGGCATCCACAGTTTCTTTTGTAACGGGGCCACCACCGGGCAGTATGTATTTCTGTGTAATGAAATTGTGCTCGAGTTGCGCCTGTGCAAACAAAAAGCGGACAGGGTACAATTTTACAAAGCCGCCACCACCATACACTTTCTGGCGCAGTTTGTCATCAAAGGTGTTTACATCCCGGTAAGAGGTGTAGTTATAATTAAAAACCAGGCCTGCATCTGCCCATTCAGTAAGGCTATAGCCAATAACCGGGCTTCCCCCTATCAGAAAGGTGTTATTATAAAACGCCAATGATACACTACCCCCGGTAAACAGGTTTTCTTTGAACGGTGTCTTTTCTTTTTCATCTTTATCCTGTGCTGCTGCAATTGTAGCGGAAGCGGCGAGAAGTACCACAAAAAATACTTTTT
>JBEBIF010000424.1:0-3164 GCA_040080515.1 Chitinophagaceae bacterium
AGAGACAGCGTTATATATGGGTAAATGCATCTGCCAATTACCTGGAGGTGATGGACCATGATGAAGTAAAACTTACGTCAAAAGTTATATGCGGGAAACCAAAAACCAGGACCCCGGTATTGAGCAGTTTGATCTCAGCACTTATTACTTATCCGCAGTGGGTGCCACCACCAAGCATTGTTATGAAAGAGATATTACCGGCTGTAAAGAGAAACCCTGGCTACCTGGCACGGAAAGGGTTCAGCCTTGTCAATTCAAAAGGGGAGGAGGTGGACCCTTATTCTGTTGACTGGTCAAAGTACAGCAAAGGCATCCCTTACCGTATCGTACAGGGCAGCGGCGATGCTAATGCACTGGGAGTGATGAAATTTGTTTTTGACAATAAGTATTCCGTTTATCTCCACGACACCAATCAACGCTACCTGTTTGCTAACTCCATGCGTTCTTTAAGCCATGGTTGTGTGCGGGTGCAGGAATGGGAAAAGCTGGCCTGGTATATTTTGCGGAACGACAGCCTGAATGCCAGTGGAAAAAACTATACTCCGGTAGATTCTGTAAAGACCTGGCTGGGAAATAAGCAAAAGAAAAACATTGCTTTAAAGAATAAAGTACCGGTGTACATTCGCTATATTACCTGTGAAGGGAAGGAAGAGGGGATTGTCTTTTATGATGATGTTTATGCTGAAGACAAACTCCTCAGGGAGAAATTTTTTGCCTCAAAATAGTCGTTCAGGCTACCCGGTTATTGTGCAAAACACGGGTTCAGGCAGGTAAGGAGAACCAACCCCTTGCAAAGTGGTGAATATTAAGTAAATAATTTATTTCAGGATATTGAACTTACCTGTTATTTTTGTCCAGATTTAAACCAAACTATCTCTTTATGAAGAAGATACTATTAGTATTGCTTGCGCTGTACCTGCTTGTACCCGCCAGCTATGGTCAGGATGATGAAACAAGACCACAGGCGCTTGGCGTTAGTTTTTTCATGAATGACTTTGTTAGCCCTCAAAGAATACGTACGACTTCATTGAGTAAGGTGCTTGCAGACAGAAACATGGCCAACCTCAGAGACATGAGCCCCGGTCTCGCTATCACTTATTTTAAAGGTATCAGCAAGCATGTTGATTTTGCAGCTTCAATAGGAGGCTCGTTTGTGGACTATCCAATGCCAAACAAGATATTTGATAATAATAACTTCCTGCTGGAAGGAAATGCCTCGTTGAACCTGAAAATGACCACCGAGAAATACTGGGTGCAGCCCTATATTACTTTAGGTATAGGCGCACATAAATACACCGCATATTATGGTGCATTTATGCCCCTGGGTCTTGGTATGAAGTTCAACATCTTCAACGAAGCTCATATTTTTGTTACATCAACTTACAGGGTTCCGTTGACCACAGAAACTGCTAATTATCATTTTCAGCACAGCCTCGGTATTGCCGGAAGAATAGGTAAGAAAAAAGAACCTAAGATCATTCCATTACCTCCGCCACCACCACTGGATACAGATAAAGATGGTATTATCGACAGTCTTGATAAATGCCCAACTGTACCAGGATTGGCTAAATATGATGGATGCCCTATTCCTGATACCGACAAAGACGGCATCAATGATGAAGAAGATAAATGTCCAACGGTTCCGGGTCTGGCCCGCTACCAGGGATGCCCGATTCCGGATACAGATAAAGACGGTATCAATGATGAAGAGGATAAGTGCCCGACTGTCTATGGATATGCCCGCTACCAGGGATGCCCCATACCGGATACTGACGGAGATGGTACCAACGATGAAGAGGATAAATGTATAACCATCCCCGGACCGAAAGAGAATTTCGGTTGTCCGATAATCTCTGAAGAGATCAAAAAGAAAGTGGACATTGCCGCTAAGAACATCTTATTTGTTACCGGCAGCGCCAAATTGCAAACCAAATCATTCAAAGGACTGAATGATGTGGTACAGATCATGAAGGATAACCCCGGAATGAGCCTGGCAATCGATGGACATACAGATAATGTAGGAACCGAAGAAAAGAACCAGATACTGAGTGATAACCGTGCAAACTCTGTAAAGGCATACCTGGTTAGTAAAGGAATCGATGAAAGCCGGATCACTGCCAGAGGACATGGTGAGCTGGAGCCAATAGCAGATAATAAGACTGCAGCCGGTCGTCAGCAAAACCGTCGTTCTGAAATGAAATTAAGCTACTACCAATAAGAAGAATTTTAGAAAAAGCGAAAGTCCTCCCGGAAACGGGGGGACTTTTTTTTGTCTGACGGGCATTTAAAACTTCACATACTTTTCAATTAAAGCTTTATCAGTCCCTTTTTTCCTTGCTTTTTTGGCCTGTACTCTGAGGATGAATTCAAAAATGCTCATCCATCCCGGCAGGTTGCTTTCGCTGATCTCAAATAACCAGGCAAGTGCCAGTTTGTCTTTAGGAAATCCGTTGGGCTTGCACAAGCCATCGGAAGCCAGCCCGTACCCAATTTGTAACGATTGCTCAAAGCCCCGGCTGGCAGGCCTTAGTTCTACCCGAAAACGACAGGGGTTGCCGCTACGATTGCGAAAAAGGTGGTTCACATTTGGTTCGGCAGTGGCTGTCTGCCCGGGGCGAAGAGTGTGCTCGATCTTACCCAGTTTTACCTGTACTTCTCCTTCCAGGCAGTCAAACCTTTCTGAGTAAGTCTTATGATAATGGAGACCTACGCCGCCGCCATCGGCCAGTTCCACCTCCACCAGGGTGCATTCACCGTTGGTGTCTGCGGCTGTTTTCAGGAATATAACAGTGTCTTTTTGAATGGGATTATAGATCTTTCTTTCCATGTGCCAGATTTACGGGATCTGAAAAAAGATGGATTTTAAGGGCATTAGCAGGCCAGGTGCCATTTCTGGATTGAAAAGGTAAGAAACCTGCCCGTTTATTTTACCATTTAATCATAATTGCCAGCTATTTTTTGGGATTTTTCTCCTACTTTTGCGCCGCCATTAGGAAAAGCTTTAGGTGGTTTTGAACAGCGGTTTCCGGTTTTTTCTTCAAGTGGCAGTCTATGAGGGTCTAATCTACCATATCAGCTAATTATTTCCTTTTACAGGAAACCATCCCTTTATAGCTGAATTTCTCTTAAAAAGCTGAGCAGCGAACAGAACCCTGAAGTGTGCG
>JBEBIF010000425.1:0-3164 GCA_040080515.1 Chitinophagaceae bacterium
CGACCCGCTTCTGTTATTGGTATGCACTTCATGAATCCAGTGCCGGTAATGAAACTGGTGGAGATCATCAACCACCCGGGCACAACAAAGGAGGTTTCTGCTTCCATTGTTGAACTGAGTAAAGACCTTGGCAAAGTGCCTTGTGTAGTAAATGATTTTCCCGGCTTCATTGCTAACCGCATCCTGATGCCGATGATAAATGAAGCCGTGTACAGCCTGCATGAAGGCGTGGCCGGTGTGGAAGAAATAGACACCATTATGAAACTGGGAATGGCACATCCGATGGGGCCGCTGCAACTGGCCGACCTGATCGGATTGGATGTTTGCCTGTCTATTATGAAAGTATTGCATGAAGGTTTTGCCAATGATAAATATACTCCCTGCCCCTTATTAGAAGAACTGGTGGCTGCAGGCAAACTGGGTATAAAAACAGGCGAAGGTTTTTATACTTATACGGTGGGAAGTAAGGAATTGGTGGTTAGCGATCGTTTTAAGTCCTGATGCAGGGAAGTAAACAGCTTCTGACTTTAAAATATGCCGAAGGATCGGTATCTTACAACATGGCTTTTCTCTTATGAAGCACAAAAATAGCATAGTATTGGTTGGTTGTATCGTTGCGGCGATCTTGTTTATACTCCCCTCCTGCCAAAAAGAAGCGAAAGGTGATGAGGACCAAAGCCGTGGTACTAATTTTGGCCTGCTGCAAAAGACCGTTGCAACCTATAGCTATTCCACCCGTAAAACAACTGTGAACTATACTTATAATGCCAACCGGCAACTGGTTGAGACAAAAACAACTGATTCTGACCCATCCGGAAATAACACTCTTCAAACAGAAACATTTTTTAGAGATGCGGCTGGCCGTCTGGATAGCAGCAGCTTTGTAAATAGCAGTAACGGTGTGATTGATTACAGGTCCCAAACCTTTTACACATATGATGTTTCCGGCAAACTGATCCTTTCTTTCCAAAATGTAACGATTGTTTCTCAACCTTATAAGGACAGTTCAGTTTATACCTATGCGGGCAACACTTTACAACAACGAAAAGATTACAGAAGCTTTAGCGGTGGCGCTTATAACCTGCTGAGAGACGCTGCTTACCAGTTTGATGCGTCAGGAAATCTTACCCAAACCATTTTCCACTGGACAACACACCCCGGCCCTGATACTGCAAATTTTCAATATGATAATAAGGTGAATGCCCTGCCTGTGGACCGATTGGTATTTTACTGGGCACCGCTTTTTTATGATGATTACAAGCCGTCTAATAATTTAAAGCGGGCTGTCAATGCAAAGATCGATTTCCCCAGTTATAATTATGAATACCAGTACACAATCAACAATAAACCTTTGTACCGCAAGACAATTGAAATGGGCTCAGCAATCTTCTATGAAACGCTGTATTACTACGATTAAGAGCTTGAAACGCCCTGCATTGCTGTCACTTCAACCCCTCTCAGATCATTCAGACGGAATAGTACCTCCTCCAGCCTGTTCTTTGGAATGCCAATCTCCAGTGAGCAGAACAATTGCGTTTCTTGTTTAAACACTGTGCAGTCAAACTGCTTTACCACTTTCATCACATCATTCATTTGTGTGTAATCATATTGCAGGCGGTAGTTAAGCAAAACAGGTCTTTGTACAATACCCGTAGTTTGAAGGGCAAAAGCTGCTGCTGTTTTGTATGCAGCGATCAGGCCCGGCACGCCAAGCTGCGTACCGCCGAAATACCGGACCACGATGATGAGTACATTAGTCACCTGCTTACTGTCTATCTGTCCCAGAATAGGCCGCCCGGCAGTTCCGGATGGTTCGCCATCATCATTTACCCGGTAGTTGTTTCCATCCAGTCCCAGCCGGTAGGCAAAACAATGATGGGTGGCTTTTGGATGCTCTTTCTTTATTTCCGCCAGTCGTTCTTTAAATGCAGCTACATCAGCAATAGGAAATGCATAGGCTATAAATTTACTGCCCCGGTCTTTAAATTCAGCAACAGAAGCATTTTGAATTGTAGTATAATAGTCGGGAGTCATTAGTCAGGAGTCGTTAGCCAGGAACGTTGTTTGCCGGTTTAAATATTTCAATAAAGTCTGTCAATACTTTCTCATCATCTGCCTTCTCTGCGTTGAAAAGTACAGGTGCTTTGAGACCATTGTTAATTATTAATTCTGAATTATTAATTACCCTCGCTTCATCCCACAGACCTTCGTCAATAAAAGATTGCAGTAATGCGGCTCCGCCTTCCACCAGCACACTTTGTATATTATGTGTATGCAATTTTTGCAGCAGCTGCCGGACAATACTTTTGTCTTTTTTTATTTTACAATAAGATAAGTTTCCGTCTGTTTCATCTTTTATTCCATTGAAAACAATGGTCCTCACTTTCCCGTTGAAGAGTTGCAACATAGCAGGTAACCTTAAATTCATATCTAGCACCAACCGGGCTGGTGATGGCCCGGGCCAAACTCTTGTTGTTAAAGAAGGATCATCGAGCAAAGCGGTGTTTGTTCCAACCAGGATAGCCGCTTCTTCACTCCGCCATTTATGAACCAACCGGTTGGAAAATTCATTACTGATCATAAGCCGCTGCCCGTTTGCCGCAGCTATTTTACCATCCCCCGTCTGCGCCCATTTCAGCACTATATAGGGCCGCTTTTTTGTATGAAAGGTGAAGAACCGTTTGTTCAATTCCTCACACTCCTTTTCCAATTCGCCCGATGCAAGATTTACATTCACTCCTGCTGCCTGCAGTTTTTCAATCCCTTTCCCATTTACTTCATCAAATGGGTCACGACAACCGATCACTACCTGAGGCAACTTATATTTAATAATAAGATCAGAACAGGGTGGTGTTTTACCAAAATGTGCACAAGGTTCCAGCGAAACATATAATGTTGATACAGATAACTTATCCGCATGGCCGCTGTCAATTGCCTGGTTGATGCAATTCACCTCGGCATGCGCCTGACCATATTGCTGGTGCCAGCCTTCGCCAATGATCGTATCATTATATACCAGAACCGCCCCTACCATCGGGTTTGGTGCCACATATCCGGCTCCCAAACAGGCCAGCTCAAGGCAACGATGAATATATTTCTGCTGATCAGTTACTCCCATAATAAAAGTGATACAAATATAACTTATTCCGCAGCCAGAGCAGGGC
>JBEBIF010000063.1:0-13510 GCA_040080515.1 Chitinophagaceae bacterium
GTGCATCGGTGCCCTCGTTATCCGTATGCCCGGCGATCTCAATTTTTATTTCTTCATGCCGTTGCAGGTACCCGAGCAGCTCTACCAGTTGTTTATAAGAATCGGGACGTAAACTGGATCTGTCTGTATCAAAATGAACATGGTCCAGCCGGTAGGTCCGTGCTGGTTCAAAATTGATGTTTACCCAAAATGGGTCTGAAAAGTATTCATCGGCTGCCAGCACCGGAATAGTGATGACAGCATAACTGTTGGTATCTGAAATACTTTTCACACTTACTTTATAGGTATCACCCGGTGGCAGCACTTGTTTCAGTTTACCGGCAGCATCAGAAATGCCGGAAAACGTTTTCCCGGTCTTTTCTCCCAGGAAAAGCACTTCTTCTCCTTTGCGGGGTTTCGCTTTCATATCGGTCACGGTCACGTTTACCGTGGCTACTTTGGGAAGTGAATCAGATGTGGTTACTTGTTCTTGTGCATTTGCCAACTGGCATAGCAGCAGCAGGGGAAAAACGCTCCGCATCAGGTGTAAGTTTTTTTTCACCAACGGAAGCGACTGCTAATTATTGTAAACCGGGCCCGTTATTATTATACCGGTAACCCTGTTGGAAGAATTACCGGGAATAAGAAAGAAAGGGATTCTGAAAAGCAGGATATTCCTGTCATTTATGGCAGCAGATGCTGCATATATAAAACGGCGGCGGGCGGCTGTCTATTTCTCTCTTTATTACTTTACCGGAAGTATATTTTTACACTGCTTTGAATTTACCATGGCACTGATCAGTAGTATACCCTGAGTTAATACATGAAAATTCCACCACTGAAAAGTGGCTTGGTTTGCGTTGGCAATCCCCGGTATTCCTGCCGGGGATTCCTTTTTCCCGGTAGCAGTTATCAAGTGTACTGCTTCAGTTGCCAATCTGATGCGATCAACAAAGAAGTGCTGATCTTTTAAGAAAAAATGGATACTACTTTAGTCCTGTTAAATCTCTGACCGGCCCCTCTCTTAAACATTTAAAACCAAGCTTGTATGAAACTAAGTTCATTCCTGACCGGCAGCTTATGCTGCATGGTGCTTTTCTCTTCCTGTAAAAAAGATGATACCGTTACCCCTCAGCCGGAACCGGCCCCGACCGTAACGGCTATTAGTCCGAGCAGCGGACCAAAGAATACGGTTGTAACGATCACGGGTACCAATTTTGGAACAAACACTGCCGCACTTAAAGTTTTTTTTAATGGCATGCAGGGGACGGTGCAATCGGCAGCCAGCACGACTATAACGGCTACTGTGCCGGCTGGTGCATCTACTGGTGCTGTGAAAGTGGAGAAAAACAGTGTGCAGGTTACCGGGCCCGTATTTACCTATCATGGTAATGGTATGGTAACTTCACTTGTACTTACAGGAGCAGCTGCTACTCTTAACCATCCGTCGGGTGTTGTAAGAACTGCAACCGGCGACCTGTTTGTTTGCGACCGGGATAACCATCGCATAGTAAAAATAACTGCGGCCGGAGTCACTTCTGTTTTTGCAGGCAGTACAATGGGATTTACGAATGGAACAGGTACAGCCGCACAGTTTAATCAGCCGTATGCCATTACGATGGATGGAGCTGGTAATTTTTATGTGGGCGACAGAATAAATCATGCCATCAGAAAAATTACCCCTGCTGGAGTGGTTAGCACCCTGGCTGGAAATGGTTCGGCAGGAAATGTGAACGGTACCGGCGGCGCTGCTATGTTTAACGAGCCTCTTGGTGTAGTTGCGGATGCAGCCGGTAATGTTTATGTAGCAGATTATATAAACAGTGCGTTGCGAAAAGTGACACCTGCAGGAGTGGTGACAACACTTACAACCATATCCAATATATTTGGTGTGACCATTGATGCAGCGGGTAATTTGTATTGTGCAGAGTATGGAAGTCATGTAGTTTCAAAATACAGCACTGCAAATGTTTACTCCGTAATAGCCGGACAGACCGGATCGGGCGGTACAACTGATGGCACTGGTGCTGCGGCTAGATTCAATTTCCCTGCAGGGATAACCATTGATGCAACTGGTAATCTCTATGTTACGGAGACCGTCAACAACCGGATCAGGAAGATAACACCTGCAGGTGTGGTAACTACCATTGCAGGAAGTACTGCTGGTAATGCAGATGGGTTTGGAGTAACTGCATTGTTTGATGCTCCGATTGCCGTTACTGGTGATTTTACCAACGGCTTCCTTTATATTGCAGACTTCAATAATGGTAAAATAAGAAAAATCTTAATAGAATAATCTCTTCTCATCCCGGCTTTACAGTTTCGTGTAAAGCCGGGATCATAATTATTTTTATGGAAAAAAAAGATCTCTGGCCCAAAGAAGGAAAACTAAAAAAAGGGCTTATCATTCTTGCGATAGTGGTTATATCAGCCTTGCTGCTGGTGTTGTTTGAAGAGAAGACAGGTAAGAAGCCTTCTAAACGGATGCCGGTGATCATTGCTCTGGCCTGTGTGGGAGTATGGGTTTATCAACCTGCTAAAAAGGAGAAAGCAAACACTCCATTAAAGTAGCACTATCAAAAAAGCATATGAAAATTCTGATGCCATCAGCAGGCAGGTATGACAAAAGCCTCAACACCGTATTTGGTACCCTTGCTATAGGACTGGTAATAGTCGCTGCGTGGCTTACCTTTTCGGAACAGCCCCTGGCCAACAGGGTAAATTTATGGCAGGCTAATTTGTTAAGCGACAATACGTATTATCCTGCTCTTACGATCTTTATTTTGGCATTGCCACCACTGATCGTATTGATGTTTCTTAAACTGTTGGCTATAAAAATCCTGAACAGCAGGAAAAGAGATTAGATATATTTCCTTTCCTTAATCAGAAATCTTTCTCCGCAATGTTCCTTTTCGAGAGGCAATACTCCTTCGGGTAACGAATAAGCTGGAGACAGCAAATTCATGATTGATCATTGCAGGTAAGAAATTGATAACTGTGGCTTTTTGATTGATTGCCGGAGGAGTTGAAAGCGGGGATTTTAAAAAAGCGGTTTATATCAGCATTACTTCGGCTACTTGCACTATTTTTAAAGGGAGATTTAACCCATACACCAAAATATGCGCAAGAATTACCTTGTTTACCCCGCTGTGGCAAGCTTAGTACTTTTTTTTTCTCCCCATCCCGCATTTTCACAGAATTGCGATTGCCCTGAATTCCAAAAACTGCAAAAGGAACAAAGAAATAATAAAGAGTTTGATAAGAATGCTGCTTTAAAGAAACTGAGAGAAACAGCAGGTGGCGGTTGTTTGGCAGCTTATTACGAATGGATAGCTGAAGACTTTATCAAACTAAGGCTATTAGATTCCGCTGAGGTCTGGCTGGAAAAAGCAGCGGCATTTTATAAAAAGAACTCCTGTAAGGATGCAGCTTATATCAACTATTATAAACAAACGGCATCGATCAGGCACAACCAGGGTAACTATACCGTTTCACTTGAGCATTCATTTAAACTGCTTCCGCTGGCTGAGGCTTCAGGAAATAAATATGAAGAAGCTAATTGCCTTTTGATGATCTCCCAAACGTTTGACCGGATGAAAGTGTCTGACAAGGGTATCATTTATGCACGCAAAGCAGCTGGAATGTTAAGGGGTTTTGATTCGCCAAATGAAAAGGCGGAGCTGTTATACAAAACGGCATCCCGGTTTCTCTGGTATTACCAGGACACTCATAAAAAGGAAGTACTTGATTCAGCGGAGCAATTCACATTAGAGCAATTGGAACTATGCCGCCAAAGTGGTAACCTGTTTTTGCTTCGTAAAGGATACAATCATATGAACGGGTATGCACATGAAAGAGGTGATTATCCAAAAGCGCTGCGGTATGTTGATAGCAGCCTGCTTTCTTTTAATGGAAAGGATAACCCGGATGAGAAAGCCACCGACTATGGCGATAAAGCCGATATATTGATGGAAATGGGAAAATTTGCGGAAGCAAGGAAATACGCCGATACCTGCCTGCTGTATCACCAGTTGGGTAAAAACCCGGAAACAATTGCCAACGCTTATGCACTTATTTACCAGGTCAGTAATCGTTCTGAAAATTATAAAGATGCGCTATGGGCAATGGACCAATACCTTGAAATAAATGACAGCCTGACCAATGTGGAAAAAACCAAAACCATAAGTGAACTGGAGAAAAAGTATAACCAGGCCAAAAATGAGAAAACAATCAAAGAACTGGCCCAGGAAAGAAGAATTTACCTGTTACTGGCAGTAGCAGGTTTTTTTGGGTTGGTGGCACTGGCCTTTTTTATCCGTCAGCAATCATTGAAAAGCAAACAAAAAATTCTCGAAACTGAACAACGGCTCAACAGGGCCCGGATGAACCCGCATTTCTTTTTTAATGCATTGACTTCTCTCCAGAAGTTTGCCCTTGAAGAGAATGACGGTAAAGCACTGGCCACGAATATTTCCAAATTTTCACATATCATGCGGGAGACACTGGAGAGCACTTATAAAGAGTATGTGACCATTGCACAGGAAACGGATTTTTTAAGAGAGTACCTGGAACTACAGGCCATCCGGACACCACAGAAATTTACTTTTGAAATAAACACCGCAGAAGAAATTGATCCGGACACACTGATCATTCCATCTATGATCCTTCAACCGTTTGTGGAAAACAGTATTGAACATGGTTTTGCCGGAATCGATTACCCCGGGCATGTTGCTATCAGTTTCGGAAAAGAAGCTAATGACCTTAACATACGGATAATTGATAACGGAAAGGGGATGCTTGCCACAGCCAGAGAAAATGGGGAGCATATTTCCCGGGCCAGCCAGATCATTAAAGACAGGATATACCTGCTGAACATTAAACTGAAGACAAGGGCCAGCTTTTCAGTAGATAATAATAGTAATGGCAAGGGGGTGATCGTTTTTATCAAGCTGCCCCTTTTGTATAAGCAGGATATAGTTAAGTGATCATTTCACATTTTCGCAAAGCATTTCCTGTCCTTTGCCCATGTACATTTTGTTGTATGCGTTCATAAAAAACTTCTCATGCGGTGCATCAACTGCTTTCGCTGCCGGTACACAGGTCTCTTTTATCGTCTGTTCGTAATTTACAAGTAAAGGGCTGAAATTTTCAGCCCTTTCATATTATTAAGAAATGGATCATTTTACTTTATCGCATCCGATCTCTCTTTTGCCACCATAGCTGTTGTATTTTACGCCACTCTCATAATTTCCACCCCCTATATAATCCTGGCGGAAGGTAAACTCCTGGTAGAAGCATTTTCCATCAGCATCCTTAGTGATCCCTACTGCGCCAACATAGCGATACAGAATGGCACCGGTAAGTTCATTTTTACTGACCGTCCAGCTATTTGATACAATAATAGCTTTGCTGAATTTTTCTTTCCAACCGAGTTTATTCATGACCTCTACCATTTTTGCTTCCATTGCCGGGTTGCTCATACCTGCTTTTGGTAACTGGCGGCTGGCCATCAGTTCATTGCTCAGTTTGGTGGCCATTGTTTTTAGTTCTGTTGAACCATTGCCAAGGTCCAGCGAAAATTTACTTTTAATATCATCGATCTTATTGGTTGGGAAAATAAGTTCACAGGTTATTTCATGACTCACATCTCCGCCACGCACCAATTCATCCAAAAAGTAGGAGATGGTCCAGTTTTCTTCCGCAATGTATGGGGCATAGTTATCCTTCAGCCACTGCGCATCGGGCAAAAGTGCAAACTGAATATATGACTTGCCTTGTACGGATACCGGAAGTTCGATATAAGATAAGTCCCCGCCCCAAACTGCAGTGCCGCCATCTACTCTTATTCGTACACGGAGATCATCATTCCCGTTCATCGCCTCCTTCGCATTGATACCCAGGTAGGCTGTGCCAAAAATATAATCGCCGGTTTTAAACTCGTTTTTAATGAAGGAGCTCATTTCTGTTTCTTTACCCGCTATCAGTGGCTTGCTGCTCCAGATGATCTTATTCAGATTTTGTTTGTGAAAATCACTGGTAAAAAATTTGGCCGCCTCTCCTGATGCATTGCCCATCAGTTTGGTTATTTCTTCCAGCTTTTGCTTGAAGGGAGCATTATTGGGTGAAAGCAGCAGGATAGCCTCGCATTCGTATTTGGCCTTTTCCAATAACCCCATTTTTTCCTGGGGATTAGCCGCATTTCTGCTATCGGTCATGGGTTTCACCACATTCCACTTCAGCCGGTCGGCACGAACTACATAATTATCATAGTCGGCGAGCATCTTATCAATAAGGGCAATATAACTTTTGGGATCAACCTCAGCTACAGTTTTCCTTTTTTCCTGGTATTCCGCGATATTGATGGCTTTCACACGATCATAATAAGTTTTTCCGGTAACGCCTGGTTGAATATCAATCCCGGTAGAATACACGGAAACCATCTTCGCCCACAAGTCGGAATAGTATTCCTTTTCTGCATCACTTTTAGCAAGGGCGTCTTTTTTGTCACTTTGTTCTTTTGCCGCCTTTTCTTTAAAAGGTTTTACCAGTGCCTCCATTTCGGAAGTGTTATAGGAAGGATCGGTTTCCTTAACAGACTTTATGGCCCTTTCGGCATTCATAATGGTCGATGGAGTAGCTGTTCCGGCTTTCAATTTTTCGATCTGAGTCCAGAATGATTTTACATAGATTTTTGCCGGACCGGTATAAGTTGGGTCCTGGGCATGTGCTGCAATAATGGCAAACAGTGTCACCAATACAAGGAAGTTTTTTTTCATAGCGTCTGTTATTTTTGTAAAGTAAGTTCTGCATCCTGACTTTTAAACCCCGGATGGATAACTGCTCTTACTTTCTGCACAAATGAGGGAATTGATATGATAATTGAGTCTGTGCCGGTAATGGCTCCTTGAAAGAAGTTTTGCTGATTGGTCAAATCTTGTCGAAATTTGATGTGGCCTGCGGGTGACCAACCGGGAAATTCATTTTTTAAGGCCTTATCCATCAATTTTTGTGTAAAACAACTTTTTCATTCATCTCCGGGCAAGTGACCGGGCATATGAATAGTAAACAACGATGAAATTACTTGTAATTGACAACGAAACCAATCAAAGGACTGCGATCCAATTGCTGCTCAAATCTTTTTGTCCTGAAATAACAGAAATACAAGAGGCGGCTGGTGTTCAATCCGGGCTGGAAAAGATCAACAGCTTTCAACCCGATATTGTGCTTTTGGATGTAGAGATGGATGACGGAACCGGGTTTGATCTGATGAACCAGGTAAAAAGACCCGGCTTTCAACTGATCTTTATCACTGCACATAATCAGTATGCAATAACTGCCTTTCAACACAGTGCTATTGATTACCTGCTGAAACCGGTTGACCCGGAAATGCTTCAGAACAGTATTAAACGGGCGGCTGCCTATATAAAGAACAATAGTCTTCTGGAGCAGTTGGAAGTGTTGTCGCAACAACTGGCGGGCATACAAAACCAGGACCGAAAGATTGTTCTGAAGGATATAGAAAATACGTATTTTATCCGGGTAGCTGATGTTTTGTATTGTGAAGCAGCCGGGTCTTATACAAAATTTTATTTTTCAAACAAAGCGCCTATCCTGGTATCTAAAAATCTGAAGGAATACGAAGAAATGCTGGAACGATTGGGCTTTTTAAGAACCCATCATTCCTACCTGGCTAACCCGGATAAAATTGTTTTATACGATAAATCGGATGGAGGGACATTGATTTTAGAGGGAGGTCATTCAGTACCTGTTTCCCAGAGAAAGAAAGACTTTGTGATGCAGGTGCTGGAAAACAAATAAGCTTTCTTGTCAACCAATTACCTGCTTTTCACTCATTGCAACCCTGGCAGCGATAAATACCATCTGGACGGTATCCTTCATGATTCCCGATAGTAGTACTTTAGCAGTATGAGAATAAATTCCATCAACATTTTGCTGGCTGTGTTTTTGACAAGCTTCAGCACAGTTTCCGCACAGGATGCCACAGCGCTTTATAATGAAGGCGTAAAGCTGAAGGATGAAAAAAAGGTAAAGGAGGCCCTCCTAAAGTTTAAACAGGCGGTTGCATTAAAGCCAGATTATTCTGCTGCCCTGTATGAATGTGGCTGGTGCCAGAATGATACAAAAGATTATGTGGGGGCCATAATAAGCTTACGGAAGGCCCGGATCGGTTGGCCCACCGTTCCCAAAGTATTTTTTGAGCTGGGATACGCTTTTGAGAAAAAGGAGCGATTCGATTCGGCTGTAAAGCTGTATAATCGTTGCCTGGAGTTAAAGCCTGATTATTCAACTGCATTTAAGCAGCTCGGGTACATCAGTTATTATGACGAGAAATATAAGGAAGCATTAGAACTGTTCAACAAATATGAGGGAGCCGCAAAATCAGAAATAAAGGATTATTTATACTGGTACCGTAAAGGGTTTAGCTACAATGCCCTTAAAGAATTTGAAAATGCCAAAACATACCTGAATAAATCGCTGGGGTTCAAAACAGATTACGTTAATACGTACCTGGAATTGGGTTTCGCCTCTTCCAGGTTAAAACAGGATGATGAGGCGATTGGTTATTATAAAAGGGCTATGGAACTGGAACCTAAAAATCATGTTCCCTACAATGGCATAGCGGAAGTTTACCGGGATAATAAGAAGAACCTGGATGAAGCAATGGCCTGGTATCAAAAGGCACTGGACATAAACCCTAAGGAAAGAAAGGCCCATTACGGTATTGGCTATTGCCTCAATTCAAAAGGGAACTACAACGATGCGATTCCTCATCTTAAGACAGCGATCGAAAATGAACCCACATATACGGCTGCCTATGTTGAATTGGGATACAGTTATTACAAGATCGAAAAATATTCCGAAGCACTTGGCCACTTTAATAAGGCGATTTCCCTGAACCCAAAGAATGAGAATGCAAGGTATTATTCAGGACTTGTGTATATCAAACAGGGTAACAAAACACTTGCACAAAAGATGGTGGATGAATTAAAAGAACTGGCTTCCAAAAATGCAGCCGACCTGCAAAAGAAAGTGGATGCGCTTTAAAAGGTTTGAGATTGGCGGCAGACCGTTAAAAACAAGTTGAATCTTTTAGTATCTTTAAGATAACCTCATAAAACATCCCGCCATGAAGCAACTCCTGTTATTTTGCCTTTGCCTTACCACACTTGTTGTACAGGCACAAACAAAAAAGATCGCATTTAAAAGCCACAGCGGCAGCAGTAGCAATTTTTCAATTGCCCTGGAAAAGGACCTGTTTGATATGGACAACTCCAACTTCGGCCATGCGCCGCAGCGGGATGTCAAAACAGCTCAACTTGATAGCGTTATATTTATTTCGGACACAGTGGCAGTAATGGTAACCAGCGAGTATTGTAAAAGACCCGACCAGGAAGAGAAGCAGGCAAGACTTTGGAAGGCTGGTCGGGAAACAGTGATCAATCACCCCTTGTTTTCAAGAAAACATTCCCTCGATAGTATCCGGAATATTATTAGGGAACAATACAATTTCCGGAACCCGGTGGAGAAAGTGGTTTTTGTGGGGTATGACAATAAAGTAAAGAAGACAAGGAAAAATACTGCGTTACCAATTATCGCCACAGGTAATGATAATAACCAATCTCCTTTTGACGGTCAGTTTGTTCTGATACTAAGCCTGATCGCAGTGGCATCATTGCTGGCGGCATTTGTATCATTGCAGTTGTACAAGCTACGGGAAAGCAAAGTAAGCAGCCACCCGACTGTCAGGGTTTAGTAATCCGGAACAATAATGCAAAAAGGGGCGACATTTTTTCAAACAGTTGCAGCAATTTTTTTGCTCCTGTGTATAGTGTTTATCCCTTTTCCTTTTCATCTTACAGGGTTTCAGCAACCCGTTACTGATCTTATTTTTGGACGGCTTATCGAAGTAGTGTCAACAGCTGTCTTTAAACTGTCGCTTAAGAATTCCGCGGTATCTTCTGATTCGGGTTCTATGTATGTGCTGGTATTTCTGCTGCTGATATTGTCATTGCTGATCAGTTTGCTGTTTCAGCTTTTTCCCAAATGGAAATTATATAAAGAAAGGATATTCTATTTTCTTTACATCCTGTTTTGTTATTACCTGGTATTGATTTTATTGAAGTACGGACTGGACAAAGTATTCAAAAGCCAGTTTTACCTTCCGGAGCCTAACACTCTGTACACACCGTTGGGGCAGGTGGATAAGGACCTTCTGTACTGGACTTCCATGGGTACCTCCCGTTTCTACAACATTTTTATGGGAATGGCAGAAGTGCTGGCCGGAGTATTGATCTTTTTTAAACGAACAAGGATGGCTGGACTGCTTATTGCCGCCGGCATATTATTACAGGTGGTAATGATAAACTTTGGATTCGATATATCTGTAAAATTATATTCACTGTTCTTGTTCTCACTGTCACTGTACCTCTTGAACCCTTTTTATAGAAAGCTCTGTCGTTTTTTCTTTACTTTAAAAGATAGTAATACGGACAATGTTCAATCAACCCCTGGTTTGATAAAAAACTCATTTGCAGGCGTATTTTTGAAATGTTTTATAGGAGGAATGATCTTACTGGAATCCTTTTATCCTTATTTGAAAGACAACAACTTTAATGATGATATAGCAAAGCGGCCTTATTTACATGGAGCTTATGAAGTGCAGCAACTTATTTCCGGAAGTGATACCATTGAGATTATCCATGCACCGGTAAAGCGTTTTTTTATACACCGGAACGGCTATATGATCTTCCAGGACCAGGAGGATCGTATGCAGGATTATAAGTTTGATTATGATGTCGCTGCCAATAAATATGTGCTGACAGATTATGAACTAATGAAAACAGAACTAACTATAACGTACAGGCAAACGGATAGTATACTGACGTTGCAATACCTGAAAGCAGGCAAGCTTATACAGCTTACGGGTAAAGCTCTTGACTGGAGAAAATTACCAGTACTGCAAAAGAATTTCCACTGGACAGTGGAGTAGAGAGGAGGGACTCTATTTATTCCATTCCCATAAGCCCCACTTTACCGCATCCGGAATTTTTTCACCTGTTTGTTTAAGGGTAAGCAGTATGCTGCCCCGGTGATGTGATTCATGTGAAATAAAATAGCCGAGCAGGGCGATCACTCCTTTTTTGAAGCCTATTACTTTACCTCCATCAGCTGCACTTTTAGAAAGCAGCTCCTCTATTCCTTTTGCCGAATCATCCAGTGCTTTTTGCAGCATCTTTTTGCTGAAGGGAGCCTCTTTATCCAGTGATTTGTATTTCCTGAAAATGTCTTTAGCACAAATCTCCAGCCATTGCATGCGCACATTATGTACATGTACCCATTGCTGGTACACGGTTCTGCCACCTCTGGTGCTTAGTGTTTTTTGCAATCCTGTATCTGTCGTGTTTTCTATCAGCAGTATATTCATTTGATGGTGTATTCGCCAGGTGTCCAATAACTGATCCTTCATACTGCGTTTTATTTGTTCGAAAATAAAAAACCCTGCCGGAATTCTGGCAGGGCTTTTTTATCGGTTAAAAGCTGAATCAGTTCTTTGGCTTATCGTCCTTTTCTTTACTCTTTGTCTTCAAGTATTCTTCGTATGCTTCAGGAGTTAACACCTCACCGGTGATCTGTACTGTTTTAGGCTGATCAACACCGGCCAATTTAATGTACACATCTTTGGTAAAAGGAGATACAGCGGCAGCGTTGTAATCTACTTTCAATTTTACTGTAGTGCCTGGCAGAATTGGTTCAACGATTTTCTCTGGTGTGGTACAACCACAGCTGGCCCATGAGTTTTCAACTACAACGGGTTTATCACTGATGTTCTTAATTTCAAAAGAATAGGAAACGGGTACCCCCTGCTTGATCTTTCCGAAGTCGTGTTTTTCAAAAGTTACTTTTACTACATCATCGGGTTTCGGTTGGGCGATCGCACTCAGGGTGAAAACAAAAGCAGCTGCGAGTAATAAGATCTTCTTCATGGTTTAAAATTTTAAAAGGATTGTTTTTTTAAAAAATCTACAGAGGTATTAGCAGGGGCAGATCCTTCCGGAGCTTTCCACACGGTGCCTTTTATCTGGAGAACTTTTGTTTGATTTGAATTATACGTTATTGTGATTGTTTTGTTGAAAGGGCCTTCAGCAGCGGCATTGTAGCCTACTTTTATTTTGGCAGTGGCTCCAGGAGCAATAGCATCACGGCTCCATTCTGGTGTGGTACATCCGCAGCTGGCTTGTACATTGTCCAGCTTCAGCGCTGTTTTTCCGGTATTGACGATATCGAAGCTGTAATAAACTGGTTTTCCCTGGGGTATTTTGGCAAAATCATGCTCCATTTCCTTGATCAGCAGCACATCATCTGCTGGGGTGCTTACTTCGGCGATTACTGGTTTGGTGCCATGATCATGGCCGTCGTGCTGAGCAGGTTGTTGAGAAAATGCCCCTAAAGAAAGGAGAAGGGCGAAAACCGGGATGACTATTTTCTTCATAGTGTCTGTTGATTGAGGAGTCCAAATTTAGCAAAAAGATGGAACATATACTACCCCGGTTGCAAGGCCCGGTTATTATTTTTTCACATCCCCTTTTCTGCCTTTTCCATATCGGGGCTGGTGTATCCAATCTTCCTATTTTTGCTGCATGGAAAGTACAAACTCCGGGTTGCTCACCGATGAAAGCAAACTGTCTTTTGACAGGTTCAGGGAAGAGGTGCTCAAGGATTACCAGACTGCTTGCATTAGTCGGGAAACCAGTTTGTTAGGTCGTAAAGAAGTACTCGGGGGGAAGGCCAAATTTGGAATTTTTGGGGATGGTAAGGAAGTGGCACAGGTGGCGATGGCCAAATTTTTTCAGACAGGTGATTTTCGCAGCGGGTATTACAGGGACCAGACTTTTATGCTGGCTGCCGGACTTACCACAGCCGAACAGGTGTTTGCACAACTCTATGCCAACCCGGATGTAGCCATTGAACAATTCAGCGGCGGACGTCAAATGAACTGCCACTTTGCCACCAAAATGGTGAATGAAAACGGGGAGTGGCTCAACCTGGCCAGTCTAAAAAATATTTCCAGCGACATAGCGCCAACTGCAGGCCAGATGCCACGGGCTTTAGGATTGGCTTATGCTTCCAAAGCCTTCAGGAGTATCAGCCAGCTGTATTCCTTTAAGCAGCTTTCAGATAATGGTAATGAGGTTTGCTTTGCCACTATTGGCGATGCATCCACCAGCGAGGGTCATTTTTGGGAAACTATGAATGCTGCCGGTGTGCTGCAGGTGCCGCTCGCAGTCTTTGTTTGGGATGATGGTTATGGTATTTCCGTGCCCAAAAAATTTCAAACCACTAAATCTTCCGTTTCGGATGCACTTAGTGGAATGCAGAAAACGGAGGAAACAAACGGACTGAATATTTATAAAGTAAAAGGCTGGGACTATGCCGGAATGTGTGAGGTGTTTGAGGAAGGCATACGCTTTGCCCGGGAAATGCATACACCTGTACTTTTCCATGTAGAAGA
>JBEBIF010000426.1:0-3142 GCA_040080515.1 Chitinophagaceae bacterium
GTTGCTGCTCCCAATAATGTTGTACCATGTAGTGCTCGAGATCACTATGAACGGTCAGAGTATCGGCAAAAAAGTGATGGGGCTGCGGGTAGTTGATGAGAACGGAGGAAGGCCATCCATCAGCCAATTTACTATCCGTTGGCTGCTGCGCCTGTCAGATGTATGGATCGCCCAGGTATTGCTGTATGTTCTTTATGTGATTGCCACCAGTGATGGATTGAGTAACCCCGAGGTCATATTCATAGTGGTATTTGCATTTGGATTCCTGGTTACCGATATCGTTCTCGTTGTTTCATCCAGGAAAGGCCAACGGGTGGGTGATATACTGGCAAAAACAATTTTAATAAGCACCCGTACCAAGGGGAATATCGAGGAAACCGTTTTCCAGGAAGTGGCAGACAACTACAACCCTTCTTTTCCTCAGATCATGAGACTTAGCGACAAAGATCTTAATGCTATAAAAAGCATATTGGAAACGGCCCGTAGAAAAGGGGACTTTGCAATGGCTGAAGCTGCCTGCAATAAAATAAAAGCGCATTTACAAATACAATCTGACCTTGGTGCTTTCGATTTGCTGGATGTATTACTAAAGGATTACAACTACCTTTCCACCAAATAAATCTCCAGAATCAATTTATCCCTTACTGGTCAGCTCGGTCAGAAATCCAAGTGCAAACAAGAGCAGAAAAATAATGGTAACAACACCCAGGTACCGGAATGTAACTTTCAGGTTTTTAAATGACTCATTGAGAGAGGCGATATTATCCGACTCCAGGGCTGCGCTCATTTTATTGGAAAACTTTAGCAGGAAGTAGCAGGGGAAAAAATACAAACCCACGATCATAAGGGCGCCTAAGATAGAGCCTACTACTTCGGCCCCGGTAGCCACGGGATGTCCATAATCATCATAACTGGGCTTATTGTTGCTGTTTACCGAAACAATAAGGCTAATAACAAAGATCAGGCCCAGGCCGATAAATCCGATGATGGCAAGAAACCGGGCCCATTTAGCCGCTTCTTTCAAATGGTTTCTGCCCAGCATATCCAATTGCAGATCAAATAGGCTTTTTTCGTTTTCCATGTGTACGATTTTTTAAATAAAAAAGTCCCGCAGCAGGTGGCAGCGGGACAAAATACAATTTTTTATTTTTCTTTTTTACATATTGCCCAAAAGGCCAATAATCATTACTAACAGGAAGAGAATCATGAGGATAGCCCAAAGTGCAAAGAAATTCCTGGCACCGGCAAAACCGGAATTCAGGGTTTCCATATTGTTTGTTTTCAATCCTGAATTGATCTTATTTCCTGCATTAAATGCAAACATACCGCTAACACCATACAATAAGCCCATAATAAGATATATGGCCAAACCCATATTGCCCAGGTTACTGGAGCTAAGGCCGCCACCACCGCGGTACCGGTACGTATCTAAATCACCACCATACTTGCTTACCGCCTGCTGTACCATAATACCAAGAATAATACATAAAACTGCGATAATCAGGCTAACCACACCCAACACCCTGGCCCATGAGGCGGTGCTGCGAAGTGTATAACTATTTTGTGCATCCAGATTTAATGAGAAAAGTGAGGAGTTTTGATTTTGTTCCATAATGGTTGATTTTGGTTTTGATAAAAGTAAGAGGAAATTTCAGGGCTGCCAATTTTTTGATACCCGGCAGCCCTGGATTAAATTATTAATAAGCCCTGGCAAACAGCACTCTTTGCTCCGATGCTTTACCAGTTAATATACAACTGCCCGCTTCTTTTTCATTTTCGAGGGGAATACAGCGTATAGTAGCCTTTGTTTTCTCTTTGATAGCTTCTTCTGTTTCTGCCGTACCATCCCAATGTGCCGAAACAAATCCTCCCTTTCCATCCAGCAGGCTTTCAAATTCCTCCCAGCTATTGGCCGGAGTAATATGATCATCCCGGAAGGCCTTTGCCTTGTTGTACATGTTTTGCTGTATCTCACCAAGCAAACCAGTGATATATGGCACCACACCATCCAGGCTTACCACGGTTTTTTCTTTGGTATCCCGGCGGGCCACTTCCACCACATTTTTTTCCAGGTCCCTTGCACCAATGGCTAATCGTACCGGAACCCCTTTCATTTCATACTCTGCAAATTTCCAGCCCGGTCTGTTATTATCATTATCATCGTACTTCACCCGTATGCCTGCAGCTTTCAGTTCTTTGACCATCTCTTTTACTTTACTGTCAATGGCTGCTTTTTGTTCATCCCCTTTATAGATGGGAACTATAACCACCTGCAACGGAGCGATTCTTGGCGGCAGTATCAATCCCTGATCATCACTATGTGCCATTACCAGTGCTCCTACCAACCGGGTGCTTACGCCCCAACTGGTGGCCCATACGTATTCCAGCTTGTTTTGCTTGTCACTGAATTTTACATCAAATGCTTTGGCAAAATTTTGCCCCAGGAAATGTGAAGTACCGGCTTGCAGCGCCTTACCATCCTGCATCATCGCTTCAATGCAGTACGTATCTTCTGCACCGGCAAAGCGTTCGCTTGCAGTTTTTACTCCCTTAATAACCGGTACCGCCATCCAGTTTTCTGCAAAATCAGCATACACATCCAGCATTTTGACCGTTTCCTCAATGGCCTCTTCTTTGGTGGCATGCGCTGTATGTCCTTCCTGCCATAAGAACTCAGCAGTGCGCAAAAACAACCGGGTCCGCATTTCCCAACGTACCACATTGGCCCACTGGTTTATTAGTATAGGCAGGTCACGGTAGGATTGTATCCATCCTTTATACGTACTCCAGATTATGGCTTCGCTTGTAGGACGGATAATCAGTTCTTCTTCCAGTTTGGCTTCAGGATCCACTATCAGTTTGCTCTTATTATTCGGGTCGGTCTTCAACCGGTAATGGGTAACGATGGCGCATTCCTTGGCAAAACCTTCTGCATTTTTCTCTTCTGCCTCAAAAAGGCTTTTAGGCACAAATAAAGGGAAGTAGGCATTTTCATGCCCCGTGTCTTTGAACATTTTGTCCAGGGCGTCCCGCATATTTTCCCAAAGAGCAAAACCATAAGGCTTGATCACCATACAACCTCTCACGGCAGAATGATCTGCCAGTTCCCCTTTCAGAATAAGGTCATTGTACCATTGTGAAT
>JBEBIF010000427.1:0-3138 GCA_040080515.1 Chitinophagaceae bacterium
GATGTATTCAGCATACGGATGGTGCCTTCACCTGGCCGGCCATCTACAGCTATACCTTTGTCTTTCTGAAATTTCTTTACTGCCGCTGCAATTTGTGCAGAGTCCAGCCTCACACTATCAGAAGCGATATAGCCACCTTCGAATAAACGGCGTTGAAGCGCCTCGCTAAAACCAGGAACATCCCTTGCCGGTACTTTAGTATACTGATGATAATCGGCTTTTTCCAAAAAAGAGGGTATCCCTTTTTTCAAAAGCTGGTACCCTTTATGAACAGGTTCCAGCGACTTTGCGATGGCTGTCATTGAACCATCAGTCTGCAATTCAGCAAATTTTTGTTTGTAAAAGTCATCGCTGAGTACTGAATCCTTCCGGAGGGTGATACTATCGTTCGGCAGCCGGCCCAGTTTTACATCCTTTACCAACTGCACAAATGCATTTGTAAGAAGGATATCCGCCTTCGACCAAAGCATCGCATCTTTTCGTTCAGCTTTGGTCAATGTATCTGCAGCAAATTTTTCCCGCAGTTCTTTTAGCTGTGCAACATTATAATCCTCCGGAAAAAGTCCGTACAGTTGCGCTTTTTCTATAAACTGAAAAACGGAGTCCCCGGCTGGCAACCATTTTTCTTCGTAGCTCCAAATGGGTGCAAATTCCTTTCCTTCATACAGCAGGCCGGCAATCCGGAGTTGCTTCATTTGTATGGAGGAGTCTCCAAACTGGTATGTTTCGGCTGAAGATTTGGCTACAAGGTCCCGGATCAGGTTGGTCGCTTTTTCCTGCAATTCCTTTGGTGAATCCGCAATAGAATCTGGTGAAGTTTTGTTTTTATTCCCGCAGGAATAAAGCAAAAAGATGCAGGTAATGCACCCGGCAATTTGAAACAATAACCTTTTTATATTCATAAATGGTGGCGTGGCGACGGATGGCTTTTCCGGTTTTTCACTAATTTACTTACACAATTACCTTCCGGATGATGAACAATATAAGAAATCGTTGCTTCACCAGGCAGTCTTTGTTGCTAATTTTTTCAACATTGCTGACTTTATATACAATTGCACAGGATACATCTTATATCCGTCCCCCACTGACTGATAAGTGGGATACCTATAAAAAGCAGGTTAAAGCCGATTCTTCCAAAAGAATGGTGGAACTAAAGGAAATGATACCCGGCATAGTGTATGACCTTCGTTATGCCACAGTGAATAACTTTATGAAAAGGCTGATGTATCCTGCCGGAACGAGTCATACTTTTTTGCGCTTAGTGGCTGCCAAAGCATTACAAAAAATACAGCAGGAATTGAAGGGCAAAGGGTTGGGGCTTAAAATTTATGATGCTTACCGGCCATACTCTGTTACGGTAAAATTCTGGGAGCTGGTTAAGGATGAGCGTTATGTGGCCAACCCGGCGAGGGGGAGCGGACATAACCGGGGCGTTTCAGTTGACCTGACCATTATCACCCTGCAAACAGGAAAAGAATTAAATATGGGAACTGGTTTTGACAATTTTACAGACACAGCCCATCATACATTTACCCGCCTGCCCCAGGAGGTGCTGCAAAACCGGGCCTTGCTGAAATCCCTGATGGAGAAATATGGCTTTAAAGCACTTGAATCGGAATGGTGGCATTATGCTATTCCGGAAAGCAGTAAGTATGAGATACTGGATATTGACTTTAAAAAGCTGAAGAAGGGATTATAAGGCAATTACTTCTGTAACCGCATCCACATTGATCGGTCCATAAATATGTGGAAAGGTATCTTGTGTAGATGGCGACCAGTCGAACACAAATTTGGTGGTGAGTTTATCGGTATCAATCACCAGTTTCAGCAGATCAGTTTGCCCGGCAAAATATCTTTCCAGCACACCCGGTACCTGGTGTTCCTGTGAACAATGAATAAAGCCTTCAGCAGTTAAGGAAGGATGTTCGTAAAACCCTTTTTGTTGAGCCTCTTTCCAGTCGGCAGCAGTGGTTACATGATAGATGATCGGCATTACAATACTCTTTTTATTTTTTGTTCCAGCAGCATAAAGTCGGCCAGCACCAATGCAGTTACTGCCTCCACAATTACAGGTGCCCGCAACGCCACACAGAGATCGTGACGGCCCTTAATAGAAAAATCTTCCACCTGCTCTGTATCCCAGTTCAGGCTTCTTTGCTCTTTGGGTGTGGAAGAAGTTGGTTTTACCGCCAGGCGGAATACCAATTCATTTCCATTGGTGATGCCTCCCACTACCCCGCCGGCATGATTGGTCTTTGTAGTGCCGCTCATATCCATGATGGCATCATTATGTTCACTGCCAAACATTCTGGCGGCGGCGAAGCCGGTTCCAAACTCTACACTCCTCACCGCGGGGATGGCGAATACAATATGTGCTAAAACAGACTCAATAGAATCAAAATATGGCTCACCTAAACCTACCGGCAAACCAGTAACCCGGCACTCTACAATGCCGCCAACAGAATCTTTCGCATCGATCGCTTTTTGCAATCCTTTTTCAAGGTCTTTTTCGCCAGCGATCCCGGTTACTTCGGCATGGATGGTGATGCTTTTCATCAGCATCTTCGCAATGGCACCTGCCGCTACTATCCCTGCCGTCAGCCTGGCGCTGAAGTGGCCACCGCCACGGTAGTCTTCATTACCTCCAAATTTCTGATGCGCCACCCAGTCGGCATGACCTGGCCGTGGAATGCTCCTTTGCTTACTATAATCTTCGCTGCGGATATTTTTATTTTCAAAAAGAATAGTGATGGGAAAACCGGTTGTCTTTCCATCAAACAATCCGCTTTTAAATATCGGGTAATCATCTTCCTGCCGCGGTGTGGTACCTTTTTGCTTGCCGCCTTTTCTTCTTTCCAGATCGGGCAACAGGTCTTCCGGGGTTAAAGTTAAACCAGCGGGGCATCCATCAATAGTAATGCCCACACATTCACCATGTGATTCTCCAAAGATGGAAATGCGGAAGAGACGGCCGAAGGAATTCAACGTATTATTGTTAATTGGTTAATTAGTTAATCAGGTAATTAGGTAAAGATACAGCGGCTCCTAATGATTTCAAGTCGTTGTAAAAATCCGGGTACGATTTTTTCACTGCCTGTGCTTCATCGATCACCATCTCACTGTCTGCTTTTAATCCGG
>JBEBIF010000428.1:0-3133 GCA_040080515.1 Chitinophagaceae bacterium
TCAACGAAGCCGTTGAGCTGATATATAAGCTGGGAGAAGGTTTCAGCGAAAATAAAAGAGGACAAATTAGTACTAAAACCAATTTGTCCTCGCTGGTTGACCCATATGGATTCGAACCATAAATGACTGAACCAAAATCAGTAGTGTTACCATTACACCATGGGTCAATCCGTACCAATTTCGCAATTGGGAGTGCAAAAATAGGGTTTGACAGCCTTTTGCCCAAATGGTTTTCTAAGAAATTATACAGTATGAGTGGTAGGTTTCTGGCTTTCCTTTTCCTCCCGCTGCTTCAGTTCCTTGATCTTGTCCAATGCCCTGGCCACCACATCACACATAATGGTGTATAAAGCACCGGGTTTGGCATTTTCATAGATATAATCAAGTGCTTTGTCCTCATTAGGGATGGTGATCACGGGCACATTCGGGTTCACACTTTCAATGCCTTCTTTTAGCAGATCAATGATCTCTTCTGCCGTTCTTCCCCGCAGGTTTTTGTCGCAACGGATGATGATCTCATCAAAATATCCGGCAGAAATGGCCCCCAGTTCCCGGATATCTTCATCCCGCCGGTCGCCGGTACCGCTGATAACACCGATGCGGGTGGGATAGTCCAATTTGCTCACAAAATCACACAGCAGTTTCAGGCCATGCGGGTTATGGGCAAAGTCCGCCAATATGGTAAAATGTTTGAAGTTGAAGAAATTCAGGCGCCCCGGTGTCAGGCTTTCACTGGGGATAAAGGTTTGCAGCCCAGTTCTGATATCATCAATGGTAATATCACGGAACAGGTAGGCAGCCAGCACCGCTGGTAAACAGTTGTTGATATTATGAACTGCTTTGGCTTCATAGGTCAGTGGAATATCCCTGGCAGGTAACACCCGGATCTTCCAGTTGCCCTTCATGATGGTCACATAACCATTTTCATATACACAAGCCAGTCCATTATCGTTGCAATGTTCTTTAATGCGGGGATTGTTTTCATCCATGCTGAATAAGGCAATATTACATTTCAGGTCACTTTTCATTTGATACACAAGATCATCATCAGCATTCAGCACCGCATAGCCATGTGGGAAAACCGTTTCCGGCACCACCTGTTTTACTTTGGCCATCGCTTCCACATTATTGATACCGCCCAGCCCGATATGGTCAGCCGCCACATTCGTCACCACGGCCACTTCACAATTTTGAAAGGCCAACCCTGATTTTAAAATGCCACCCCGGGCACATTCCAGTACGGCAAAATCTACCGTAGGATCTTTTAATACAAACGTGGATGATACCGGTCCGGTACAATCACCTCTCATCATCAGCTGGTTTTGTATATATACTCCATCACTGGTGGTGTAACCTACCTTCTTTCCGGCGCTTTTGGCAATATGGGCGGTAAGCCTTGTCGTAGTGGTCTTACCATTTGTACCGGTTATGGCAATGATAGGGATCCTTCCGGCGCTGCCCCTGGGAAACAGCATGTCCACCACCGGCTCTGCCACGTTTCTGGGCAAACCCTCCGATGGGTCTATATGCATCCGGAAGCCGGGCGCTGCATTCACTTCCAGTATAGCGCCACCATTTTCAGCTACTGGTGTTTTCAGGTCAATGGCCATTACATCAATACCACAAATATCAAGGCCGATGATCCTGGCAATACGTTCAAACATGAACACATTCGCCGGGTGCACTTCATCCGTAACATCCGTAGAAGTACCACCAGTAGAAAGATTGGCCGTTGGTTTTAGTAACACCCGTTCACCTTTTTCCGGAATATGGTCCAATGTTATTTCAGCATCATCCAGCATCTTTTGAGTAAACTGGTCGATGGTGATCTGTGTCAGTACTTTTTCATGACCAAAGCCCCTTCGGGGATCTTTATTTGTTTCTTCGATCAGCCATTTAATATCATGCACACCATCACCCACTACAGAAGCCGGTGTTCTTAATGCTGCACAAATGAATTTATTATTGATAACGAGACAGCGGAAGTCATAACCCGTGATGAACCGCTCAATGATCACACTGCGGCTGTAGGCTTTTGCTGCTTCAAAAGCTTTAATAGCCTGTTCCCGGTTGATGATGTTGGTGGTGTTTCCTTTTCCATGGTTACCATCAATTGGTTTTATCACCAGCGGATAACCAAATTTGCTGATAGCTTCATCCAATCCTTCCTCTGTTCGTATCACCGTTCCCCTGGGTACCGGTATCTCAGCCGCTTCCAGCAGCATCTTGGTTTCTTCTTTATCACAGGCAATATCCACTGCAATATTAGAAGTGGTGGAAGCTATCGTTGCCCGGATGCGTTTCTGATTTACGCCATAACCCAGTTGCACCAAACTTGCCTTGTTCAATCGTATATAAGGAATCCCTCTCTTTGCTGCTTCATCCACAATGCAACCGGTGGAAGGACCGAGCCGGGTGTCTTCCCGTATCTCCCGCATTTGCTGAATGTCATCGGCCAGATCGTATGCAGTGCCATCAATCAAAGCTTGTGCTATTCTTACTGCTGCTTTGGCGGCATAGGTGCCCGCATCTTCTTCCATATAACTAAAGACCACATAATATATTCCTGATTTTTCTCCATCCGGAGTTCGGGTACGGCCAAAGCCGGTATCCATTCCTGCCAGGGTTTGTATCTCCAGCGCAATATGTTCGATCACATGTCCCATCCAGGTGCCTTCGTCCACCCGTTCAAAAAAACCGCCTGGTTTACCCACACTGCAACGGTGCTCGTATAGTGTCGGTAACAACTGTTCCAGCCGCTCCCTGAAACCCGGTATCTTATTCGTCGGCATATTCTCTTTTTCCTCCAGGTCCAGCTTCATCTGTATCAGTTTGGTACGGCGCACACTCCAGTAGTTGGGGCCTTTCAGCACTTTGATCTCAAGTATTTTCATACACAATATTGTTGAACAGGGAAGTTAGTTTTTTTTGGTTATGTAACCAAGAGAGAAGCTGTGAGGTGTGAGCTGCGAGTTGCGAGACTGAAGGAGCAGAATTTATCCGGAAAATTTGTTACCCGGCTTTTGTAGTACTATCAGCTTCGTTGCGTCGCACACTTCAGGGTTCTGTTCGCTGCTCAGCAGGAGAGAAGTACGAGTGGTGAGTTTCGAGTGGCGAGACTGATAGGATATTA
>JBEBIF010000429.1:0-3130 GCA_040080515.1 Chitinophagaceae bacterium
GGGATGGTACAGTCGATGGTATTCCGCAACCTTCAGATACATATATTTATATGATCAGTTTTAAGAACGGGCAGGGTAATATGAAAGGTACTCTAACCATCATCCGCTGAGGAATGGTTCCGTACAAGCTTCCCGTTCGGACTTAGCAATTAAAAACTACTGGTCTTTGACCATACCTGTTTGATAGCACCGTCGGGGTATACCTCAAAAGCAGTTTCTGTTATTTTCCCTTTCCATAAAGTAAGCAGTGCAAACCCGTTCAGCACCCTTTTCCCTTGTTGTTTATTAGGGTCGGGCAGGCAGGTGTGTGCGTAGTAGTCCACCGCAGCGATCGGGTTGCCGGCAGCATCATACAGATCGTAGCCATTACCAAACGGAATGGCAGCATGGCCCATGCACCTCATTTCAGGATGGCGGCCAAAAGCGGTTGTATAATTTTGTGTAACCGACTTGTCGTTGTACACAATGCCATTATGGGTATGCCCGTAATACCAGAAATCGGGGTTCCGGTTATTAAAAGCGGCCACCACTTCTGTAAACAGATTGTTGGGATTAAAACTGCCATCCTTGTTCTTATCATTATTAATGGCTGACCCATCCGTTGTAATGGCAGTGTGATGGGTAAATACGATCACTTTTTTATCAGCAGGGATATTCAATCCTTTTACAAAAGCCTGCTGGCCTGCATCTATTCCGCCCTGCATTACAAAAAAGCTGGGATCATAATAAGCAGAATCCAAACCTACCAGTACCCAATCCTGGAAGTTGATAACGAAATAGCTGGTATTATTCTGAATGTTGAATAAGGGATTACTTAATGCTTTTTCAAAAAAACCAAAGGCACCGTCGTACATCTCATGATTGGAATTCATGGTAAAACTGAAGGAGTTGCCCTGCTTATCGAGCAGGGTGCCGGCCGGAAATTTTGGTAACAGGTTATGTAACTCTTCAGCAGAAGAGCCGCTGTAATACACATCACCCAGGTGAATGCTAATATCAGGTTTTGGAGTAATGGTATTGATCGCTTTTGCCACCAGCATGGCCGGCGACTCATATATTCCGTCAACCCACGGGCCCGTACCCCAATCACCAAACACAGCGATAGTAACCTTGTCTTTTGAAGGATCTACTGTAACATTGGCAGGGTTGGTTCCAAAAGGGGCCTTCTTTTTAGATATATAATAATGATAGACAAAAGACAAGACGGCCATCGCCCAATGATAATCTAACTGTCCATAGAGCATGGTACTGTAAAGAGTGCCATCACCCACAACTAAACCCGGGCCATGCTCCGCCGAGCTGACCAATCCGTTCCATTGTCCGCTGGTGATCTTTGTATAAGGCATGCCCAGGGCCCTGAGTATTTCCTTTAATACCGGGTGCTTTCTCAGTACATCATTATTGAGCAAATACAAAATGGGACCAAATTCAATATTCCCCGGAAGGTTTGCCGCCGGGATCTGGTTATTGATCACCGCCAAAAGTTGCTGCTCACTACCCTCCAGGTAGGCCCATATTTCTTTAAGGGTTACAAGATCAGCTTTAGCATGTTCGGCCACAATTTTGGCTACGAGTTCATCATGCTGCAGGTCATAATTAATAGGAGTTGTATCTGGCATGGTTTGATGATTAATTGGTTAGGATGAGTGTTTACTTACGAAAAAGAGCGGGGTTGATCTGGCCGGTCTCACTTCAATCCTCGTACGCAAGAATGTAACCAGTTTTTGTTGTACCCCTTCATCAGGGTAACTGACACGGTGCAAAATCGATACAATTTAACCGATACCACCCTTTACAGCAATACTTAAAAACTGGTATTTATGTCATTTTTCAGCCATATCTGTTACTAATTACTAATGTATAAACTAAAAAGTTGCAACCAACTAAGTGTTTACTCTAAATACAAAAAATACGATCCGGCCTGCCCGCCGGTTTTTTTATCCCCATATTCGGGTAGATAAATCCCCGGAAATGGGGATGGTAGACAAAAAAAACTCATGGTAACTTTATCAGCCTTTGGAACGCTGCTAAATATACCGTTTAGTGGTATTGCCAAAAGGAGGATTAGTATAATATTTGCTGTTGAATGCGGGGTGATCCCAAATCAAAACCATTAACCAATTAAACATCTTCCAATGAGAAAGAATTACCTGCTTCTTTTCATTACACTGCTTCTTTCTTTTACAAGTGTAATAGCACAGTCCATCAGCATCAAAACGTATAACAAAAGCACGAAGGCCGGCGATGTAGGCTTAGTATCTTCCTGGGGTGAGCTGAACGGCAACACCGCTTCCCGTTTGTATGTAATAGACGTGACTGAAGACAATAAATACTATATAAATACACTGTCCAACCTGTTGAAAGAAGAAACCGTATTAGTATTTGTAGATGACCAGCCATTTGAAAAACTGAGACCACAAACAGATGGCTGGCAAAATGTTGCTATAAGAGATTACTTCATCAGCCTTGGTAAAGGCAATCACAAGATCAGGTTCCAGGCCAATTATGCCACTAATATGGTGCCTATGGTGGATGAAATATTCCTGACCGTTGAACGGCCCGCTGCCCGCACTGCCGCACCGGCAGCTGTCACTGCTTTTTTAAATAAAGTGGAACAACTGAAACAACAGCCGGTTGTAACTGCAAACGATGAAGAAGACCTTACCAGCAAAGTATTACCAAACCCGCAGGGATTGTATGATCATGCCATCGATACCAACTTTACCTATTCGCATTTTTCATGGATATACCTTACTACCGGGTATCACACATTTGCAACCAGCGGATCTACCATCTTCCGGACACTTACCGTATTCAACCCGAATAACTATACCTATTCCTGGTCAAATGTTAATAGCGGCCCGGGTGGAGAATCCCTTTTAAACCTGTATGTAAGCCTTGCCGGGTATTATGCCATCACATTGCGGCCTTATGCCGGTATCACAGGTGTTACAAATATTCTTCATAACGGAACTACATTAGTAAGCGGTGCTGTTATCGGAGGCAGAACCTATTCAATGAGTGCCTTGAAAGGAGGGCCACTCAACTTCTTTACCTGCAGGATGTCAGGCGGCGGTGATACCCGGATGATGGCCAGCCGTTCTTTTTCCAGCAGTGTAAGAGGATACAA
>JBEBIF010000064.1:0-13406 GCA_040080515.1 Chitinophagaceae bacterium
GTATAAGAGACAGCGGCAATAGTTTCCATCCTTACGGTGGATCCCTGTGCCGGCGTTACGATAGTAGTTACTGCCACTAAAACAAATGCTACAACCGGCCAGTCAAACGGTACCATCACAGCTTCAGCTACCGGCGGTACCGGCTTTACCTTTAGTATCAACGGTGGCCCGTTTCAAACCAGTGGCAATTTTATAAACCTGGCAGCAGGTAACTATGATGTGATAGCAAAAAGTGCCAATGGATGCGTAGGCACCACACAGGTAGTTGTTGGTGTGAATGACCCCTGTGCCGGAGTTACAGTAACTGTTACTACCACCCAAACAAATCCCGCTTCAGGTCAGTCAAACGGAAGTATCACCGCCACTGCAACCGGGGGCACCGGGTTTACCTATAGCCTGAACAGCGGTGCCTTCCAGGCATCGGGAACGTTTACCGGACTTGCTGCAGGCAATTATACAGTTACAGCCAAAAACTCAAATGGCTGCACCGGCGTAACATCCGTGGCCCTGGGTGCTGCTAATCCCTGCGCAGGTGTTACCGTAACAGTAACAACTACACAGGTGGATCCGACTACGGGCCAGTCAAACGGGAGTATCACCGCATCAGCAACTGGTGGTACCGGATTTACATATAGTTTAAATAACGGTGCATTCCAGGCATCGGGAACCTTTACAGGGCTTGCAGCCGGTGTATATACTATTACCGCTAAGAATTCAAATGGCTGCTTAGGTTCCAAACAAGTTACACTGGTGGCAAGCAACCCCTGTACGGCTCTTACAATAGTTATTGCCACAGCCATTGTAAATACCACGCCTTGTATCACTCCCGCTTCCGGAAAAATAACGGTGACCGCCACCGGCTCTACCGGGTTTACCTATAACATAAACGGTGGTACCTACCAGGCAAGTAATGTATTCTCAGCCCTGGCAGCCGGCAACTATACAGTAGGAGTAAAAGATGCGAATGGCTGTACCAAAACAGCTGTTGCCACTGTGGGCAATGTGCCTTCAGGACCGTTATTTGCGCAGATGCGTACATTGATCAGCACCCGGTGCAGCGGTTCCGGTTGTCATATGAATGGCGGAAATGCGGCCGGGTATAATTTTGATAATGACTGCAATATTGTTTCCAAATGGAACCAGATCAATCAGTCCTGCGTTACCTATACCCTTAAAAAAATGCCCCAAAGCCCGCAACCATTGTTTACTACAGCAGAAAAACAAAAAGTGACAGACTGGATAAATGCCGGACACCGGTACACAGATTAAAAAATGGACAGAGGTGATGGACGAAAAACTAAAGCAGGGTTTGGCCCTGCTTTTTTATTATGTAAGTAAAAGGGAAAGAGTATTTTTACAGCATCAAATTCATCTGCCTCATATTCACCCTTTATCTTTTTGCCCTGCCGGCAGTACCCTGCTGTGCATTTGACAATTGCTCAGTGGATCAAACGGAACAATCCGCTAACCATGAAGAGGAAGATAAAGACTGTGGCAACTGTTCCCCTTTCTTCAGTTGCGAAGGTTGTGCCACTGCTACTATAGTCTACCAGCCATTCTCATTTGACTTTACTTCTTATAAGGTATCACCTGTATATCCCATATACTTACAATCATCTCTTCCGCAGGTTGAGTATGATTTCTGGCAGCCGCCCAAATTAGGTTAATGAGTTTCCAGGTATTGATTTCATTAACCAACAATTTACCCATGAAGAAAATAAGTATAGTATTACTGGCATTATTATGTGCCGGTAGCACTTTCGGGCAGCAAAACCTGAAGGTGAAAGTGATCAATGCAGATTCTAAAGAAACGCTGGGCTCAGCTACTGTTTTAATTAATTCAATAAAGAAGAATATAATTACAGACAGTATGGGTATCGCAGTATTTCAAAATTTGCCTGATGGAAAATATAAACTGAGTGTTTCTTATGTCGGGTATGGTGAAAAAGAAATAACAGTCATCATCCCCTTTGCAGGCCCCGTTCTTGAAATAGCATTAGAACCGGAAGAGGAAGAAGAGGAGGAAGTGATCGTTCAATCTACCCGTACCAGCCGCAATATTAAAAATGTGCCCACAAGAGTGGAAACGATCGAGATGGAAGAGATAGATGAGAAAAGTAATATGCGGCCCGCCAATGTGTCGATGCTGCTGCATGAAAGTACCGGCATACAAGTACAGCAAACCTCGGCCACCAGTGGCAATGCCAGCATCCGCATACAGGGATTGGACGGCCGGTACACACAACTATTGAAAGACGGCTTTGCCAGTTTTGGCAATTTTGCCAGCGGGCTAAGTGTGCTGGAAATACCGCCATTAGACCTGAAACAAGTAGAGATCATCAAAGGCCCGGTCTCTACCTTATTTGGTGGCGGCGCCATTGCAGGAGTGGTGAATTTTATTTCCAGAACACCAAAGGAGAAAGCGGAACATAGTTTCCTGTTCAATCAATCCAACATCGGGCAATCTAACCTCGGTTATTTCTCTTCCAAAAGAAATAAAAAGATGGGCTATACTTTTCTTGGATTGGTGAATAACCAACAACTCTTTGATGTGGATAAAGATGATTTTACAGAAGTGCCGAGATCATTTGAATTTACGCTTCACCCAAAGCTGTTTATCTATCCCAATGAGAAAACGACTTTCATCATTGGTAATAGTTTTACCAAAGGCGACAGAAAAGGAGGTGATGTACAGGTGATAAAAGGAAAGGGCGATGCGGTTCACCAATATTTTGAAGAGAATAATACCTTCCGGAATATCACCACAGCAGAATGGCAGAAAAAAATAAGTGATAAAAAGAACCTGTCGGTAAAGCAAAGCCTCTCCATCTTCGACCGGCATATAGAAATACCCGGTTATCATTTTGATGGTATCAGCTACAATAGTTTTACAGATGTATCTTATCTTACCAACCTGGCTGCTCATTCCATTGTTGCCGGCGGAAATATTGTGTATGATAAATTCAACGAGAATCAAAACAGCGCTGCGGACAGGGATAACAAAAATTTTACCACCGGCGCTTATATACAAGATACCTGGGATGCATCTGAAAAGATAAAACTGGAAACAGGTCTTCGCCTGGACTGGACAAAATACAGTAACAGCTCATTTTCGAACAGCGAATTTTTTGTACTTCCCCGGATCTCGCTGTTGGTAAAGTACAGCAACAGCATCTCCTCCCGCATCGGTGCAGGGCTGGGGTATAAAGTGCCGACACTTTTTACCGAACAAACAGAAACCATGCAGTATCAAAACGTATTGCAGCTTACTGATGTAAAATCGGAGAGAAGCTATGGCGGCACGGCGGATATTAATATTAAAACGAAGATTGCAACTGATCTTGACTTCTCTTTTAATAATATGTTCTTCTATACCTGGATAGACAGGCCATTGATATTACAAGGCAGCAGCGCTCCCGGTTATTCATTTGTAAATGCAGCCCAACCAGTACAGAGCAAAGGATTTGAGACCAATGCAAAATTTATTTACAAGCATAATTTCAAACTCTTCCTCGGTTACACCTTTACAGATGCTACTGCAAAATATCTGACAGGTAACCAGTTCCTGCCATTGGTACCTAAACATAAATTCAACTCAGCGCTTATTTATGAAAAGCATGAGTTTCTGAAATTAGGGTTAGAAGGCTATTATACCAGCCCGCAATTTTTATACAACGGATTCAAAACGGATGATTATTGGGAATTTGGTTTCATGGCTGAAAAACTCTGGCAGAAATTTTCTGTCTATATCAATTTTGAAAACTTTACGGATACGAGGCAGAGTAATTTCAAACGGGTGGCCAACGATCCGCACACCAATCCCACCTTTGATGATATCTGGACACATACAGAAGGGTTTGTTATTAATGGCGGTATTAAAGTAAAGTTGTAAAGCAATAGATGATTAGTGTTCCTGTTTGGAATTAATGTCCCAGCGGGACTAAATGTCGGTAGATATGAAACGGAGGGTTGTTCTCCTTGCCCCATCGGGGCAATACTCAATTGTTTTGCCCTGATAGGGCAAATAACTGCGTGCTACTTTGAATTCTACCGACATTTAGTCCCGCTGGGACGCAGCCACTTACCTGAAATTATATATATCCACTCAATTAGGATTAAACCGGACAAGTTGTACTTCAAAAGGCATTTTAAGAAAAACAATTTTAAAACGAAGACACTACAAAAAAGCGCCGGTCACCATTTCTCCGCCGCTTTTTTTGCATATTTGCCCCATGCGGAAATGGCTGATCATAGCATTGCTTATTACAGCAACATTTGTTTTTGTTTCCTTCACTCAGCAGGAAGAGAAAATGAATGCTGATAAACTGCGAAAACTGTATTCGCAATCACCCGATAAATGGCCGGCGCCTTTTATTGATCCCGGTGTGCAATGGACAGAGCTGGGCATATTGCCCGAAAGCCCGATCCAAAAACACAAAGACTCACTAAAGAATATGATAGAGTTGGGCAAAATGCTCTTTTTTGATACCCGGCTCAGCGGATCGGGAAAGATCAGTTGCGCCACCTGCCACCAGCCCGAGCTCAATTGGACCGATGGCAAGGAAAGGTCCATCGGGCATGAAGGGGCGATGACCAAAAGAAATTCTCCCACCATTCAAAATAGCTGGTTCTATCACCGCCTGTTTTGGGATGGCCGGGCAAAGGACCTGCAGGACCAGGCCTTTGGCCCCATCAACAGCGAAACGGAAATGAACAGCGAAATGCCCGAGGTAATGGGAAAGCTGCGGGGAAATAAACAGTACCGGGTATTATTCAAACAGGCTTTCGGCTACGATGATATTGGCCCGGATGAACTGGCCAAGGCCATTGCCACATTTGAAAAGACCATTGTAAGCCGCAAAAGCCGTTTTGATGAGTTTTTAGCGGGTAAAAAAAAGGCACTGAGCAACAGTGAACTACGGGGATTGCATCTCTTTCGTACCAAAGCCCGGTGCATAAATTGCCACAACGGGCCTTTATTTTCCGACAACCAGTTTCACAATAATGGATTTCATCTTTATGAAAATGGGTTTATAGATAGCGCAAAATTTGATAAAGGGCTTTATAATGTTACTCATAAGGATTCAGATTTTGGAAAATTTAAAACGCCATCCGTCCGGGATGTAATGAGAACCGGCCCATGGATGCATAATGGGATGATGGCAATGATGGACGAGATCATCTCTCATTATAGTAAAGGGGCAGATGGAAATGGAAGTAGTGACAAACTGATAAAAATGCTGTATCTCCGAAAAAGCGAAAAAGAAGACCTGCTGGCTTTCCTCCATGCCATTTCCGCCCCGCCGGTTGTGTTTAAAAAGCCAGTGCTTCCGGAATGAAAATGAGGCAAATTTTATCGCCGGGAAGAAGAAGAGAGAAATGTCTCGCCCAGAGGAAAAAGAGAGAAAGAGGTAATGCCCACAGAATCCTTCGGACTTGGCATTTTAGGTATCAAGACCTCTTTTTCTCTTTTTCCTCTGGGCGATGTGTATTTTCCAGCCCTACCTCTCGTCCGACCGTCCCGGTCTGACGGTTCCGCAAATGCACGCCTCGCTCAAAGCAAGGTCAACTTACCCCTGTAGGTAGGCGAACCTACCTTTTAGCAAGGTCGACCTACCCCTGTAGGTAGGCGAACCTACCTTTTAGCAAGGTCGACCTACCCCTGTAGGTAGGCGAACCTACCTTTTAGCAAGGTGGACCTAGCCCTGTAGGTAGGCGGACCTACCTTTTAGCAAGGTTGACCTACCCCTGTAGGTAGGCGGACCTACCTTTTAGCTAGGTTGACCTACCCCTGTAGGTAGGCGAACCTACCTTTTAGCAAGGTGGACCTACCTCTGTAGGTAGGCGGACCTACCTTTTAGCAAGGTCGACCCGACCTAAACCAACTATTTCCCACGAAAAGCTATCTTTGCTGTCCAAACTTCAAATCAAAATAAGTAGTATGAAAAAAATATTCTTTACACTGGCTATTGCAGGATTCTCATTTATCGCAAATGCCCAGCCACCCGCCGGTGATGCAAAACCCGGAGAATGGTATGGCGAAAAAGTAAATACTGAAGGAGCTGTCAACATTAACGATGCGGTTGCAAAAGTGGAAAACGGCGAAGAACTGGAAAATGTAAAGATCAAAGCTAAGATCGTGGAGGTTTGTCCCAAGAAAGGTTGCTGGCTGAAACTGGAACTGGCTGATGGTAAGACTGCCATGGTAAAGATGAAAGACTATGGTTTCTTTCTTCCGTTGGCTGCCAAAGGAAAAATGGTAGTGATAGAAGGAGATGTAAAATTAAAAACAACTTCAGTTGCCGAACTGAAGCATTATGCAGAAGATGCTAAAAAATCAAAAGAAGAAATTGATGCGATCACCCAACCTGAAAAAGAAGTAAAGGTGATGGCAAAAGGAATTGTGATCGTAGAATAATAAGTATAAACGTAATATGAAAAGGCTGTTCAGTAATGAACAGCCTTTTTTGTTTGTCATAAGCTGGTCTCTTTCCGTTTTGCGTAAACCGTTTTTCTGTTTCCGTAAACAAGGCAGTCATATATCGGTTCTCTTTGCGTCATAAAATAATCAACATGCTTAAGAGAATAGTGATAGTGGCCGGAATGATTGGTTTTACCCTTTCAATGAATGCACAGGACAATAAGAAGGTTTTTCATGATGACTCCGTAAAACCTGTTCATAAATATTTACCCGACATAACGGTTGTGGGCCGCAATAGCCGCAGCGATTACCAGCAATTACCCGAAGTGGTAGGTACTTCCATTTATGCTGGGAAGAAAAATGCACTGATCGTACTGGATAATGTACAGGGTAATGTGGTTACCAATACCATGAGGCAGGTGATGGCAAAGATCCCTGGTGTTCACATCTGGGAAAGTGATCCCAGCGGGATACAAATTGGCATTGCCGCAAGAGGATTAAGCCCCAACCGCAGCTGGGAATTCAATATCCGCCAGAATGGATATGATATTGCTGCCGATCCGTACGGTTATCCTGAAGCGTATTATAATCCGCAACTGCAGGCAGTACAACGAATTGAAGTGGTAAGGGGACAAGGTTCTTTGCAGTATGGCCCGCAGTTTGGCGGACTTGTAAATTATATCCTGCGTAATGGAAGTGAAATAAGTAAGAAAATAGAATTTGAAACACAACAAACTTTCGGCAGCAATGCATTATTCAACAGTTATAATGCCATTGGTGGCAAAACAAAGAAATGGCATTACTACTCCTTCTTCGATCACCGCAATGGTAACGGATGGAGAAATAACAGCCGCTACTATACGAATGCCGGTTATGGTACGGTCACTTATTATGTTACACCCAAACTTTCAGTAACGGCAGAAGTAATGCATTCACATATCCGCAGCCAGCAGGCCGGTGGATTGACCGATTCATTACTGAAAGAAGACCCGCAGCAAAGTTTCCGCAGCCGCAACTGGTTTGATATTACCTGGACCACGCCGGCACTGATATTTAATTACACACTGAGTGAAAAAGCAAGATGGAACACCAAACTGTTTGCAACGATCGGAAACCGTAACAGTGTCGGCTTCCTGCAATCCATCACTATCAAAGACAGTATCAATGCAGCTACCGGTACTTATAATAACCGGGTGGTGAACCTGGACCAGTACCGGAACTATGGAATAGAAAGCCGCATCATCACCGATTATAGATTGGGTAAAATGAGTAACACTCTCTCCGGAGGTATCCGGCTGTACACCGGTACCACCTGGCGCAGGGCCGATGGTAAGGGAACAACCGGAACTGAATATGATGTAACAGTAATTGGAAACTATCCAAGAGATGTGAAATTCAGATCGGACAATGCAGCGGTGTTTGCAGAGAATATTTTCCGCATTACCGATAAGTTTTTATTGGTGCCCGGTATCCGCTACGAATGGCTGGAAGGGTCTGCTTCCGGCAGAAACGGTTATACTTCCGGGGGTGCTGAAATTATATTGCAGAACATCAGCCGCAGCCGCAGTTTCCTGCTGGCAGGTATCGGGGCAGAGTATCATATAACAAGCACGACCGAATTGTATGCTAATTTTTCACAGGCTTACCGCCCCATTCAGTTCGCCAATTTACAGGCACCACCCACAACAGATGTGGTGGATAACGATCTGAAAGATTCCAAAGGATATAATATTGACCTGGGCTATCGGGGCAAAATAAAAGACTACCTGCAGTTTGACCTCAGCGGATTTTATTTGCAGTATAATAACCGTATCGGAACTATTACTGTTGCCGGCACACCCTCTTACCGGCTGATCACCAATGTAGGCAACAGCACCAGCAAAGGGCTGGAATTATATGCAGAGTTCAATGCCTTCCGGGCTTTTTCAAAAAAGAAACAGGCAGATATAATCCTTTTTGGTTCTTATGGATATACAGATGCCGTTTATTCCAGCGATCATAAAGATGCGGCCACTAAAGGAAAACGATTGGAGAATGCACCAAAACATATCTTTCGGGGCGGATTGACAGCCGGGTACAAAAAGGTGGTCATCACCACTCAGCTAAGCTATACAGGAGAATCATTTAGTGATGCCAACAATACTGTACAGCCTGTCGCTAACGGTAACAATGGTCTGATTCCTTCTTACACAGTGATTGATCTGACAGCTTCGGTCAAACTGTTGAAGAACCTGAACATTAAAGCAGGGATCAACAATCTTACTGATAAGATTTACTTCACCCGTCGTGCTGGTGGTTATCCCGGTCCCGGTGCATTACCGGCAGATGGCAGAACCTTTTTCATAAGTGCAGGTGTGAAATTGTAATAAACAGTGTTACAATTTTCTTTATAAGTACTCCTCTCAGAGAGAGTGCTTATGATTTTATACTATCACATTGCCCGGAAAAAACACCTTCAAATACTTCAACTGATATGTGCCGTCATGTTGTATGATTGTTATCAGGATTTCGCATGACAATTATATTGATGAAGTCACTGCTTTGTCAAACTATGCAGATGACATTCTTCCTGACAATTACATGATAAAAGAAACAAAATGCGAATCAATCTTTGCCTCCGAAATCAAAATTATGAGAAAGAATTACTTTTTATTAATCACTGCTTTTATCAGCAGTTCAGTAGTGGCACAAAAAGTTTATATCCGTCCGCCGGAAGATACCACCAAAGCAAAGGAATTAATTGAAGTGGTGATCACAGGTCAGTATAAACCCCAATCAGCAAAGAACTCCGTGTACCAGGTGCGAACCATTTCTAAGGAAAGGATACAGAAGCAGGCGGCTACCAGCTTGCAGGATGTACTGAAGAACGAATTGAATGTCCGTTTTTCACAAGACCTTGCCACCGGCGGATCAGATATCAGCATGCTGGGCCTGAAAGGACAGAATGTAAAAATATTGATAGATGGCTTGCCAATGATTGGCCGCCAGGGTACTTCCAATGAAATAGACATCAACCAGGTTGATATCAATTCCATTGAACGGATTGAAGTGGTGGAAGGTCCGATGTCTGTAGTGTATGGCGCTGATGCACTGGCCGGTGTTATTAATATTATCACTAAAAAAAGCAGTACCGCTAAGTTTTCTGTGAATGCAAGGCTGCATGAAGAAACGATCGGCAATGAATATGGGATCAAACAAGGGATACATAATCAATATGCCGGCTTTACCTTTCGCCATAAGAACTGGGAAACAGGTGGCTCCTTTGGACGCAATCTTTTTAGCGGCTGGAAAGACACTGCCGTCGGTCGTGAGCTGGCATGGCATAAAAAAGATCAGTTGCTTGCCAATGGGTTCATTGGTTACACCAAAGGAAAATTCAGCATCCGCTATCGCATTGATGGGTTGGATGAAATAGTAACTAACCCCGGCAATTATCAACCCTATGCCGATGCTAATTCCGGTGATACTCTGGCTTACGACCAGGAATATCTTTCTCAGCGGATTATGCAGCAGTTGCAGGCTTCTTATTTTGCCAGCAGCAAATTGAATTTCCAGGCGCAGGCTTCTTATAGTAAGTACAGCCGCCAGGTTTTTTCCACTACTGTTAATAAAGCAAATGGTGCTGTTCGCCTGGACCCCGGTACTGGCAGGCAGGCACAGGTTGATTTTACGGGATTCACTTTTCGTGGTACCGCTTCTTATAAATTATCAGACCTTGTTTCTTTTCAGCCCGGGGTGGATATTAATTTAGAAAGTGGTGAAGGTGAAAGGCTGAACACTGGTAATAATACAGTGAATGATTATGCTTTCTTTATTACTTCAGAGATCACACCTTCTAAAAAGATCAATATCCGGCCGGGGCTGCGGTTCATTAAAAATTCTGTGTACGATGCACCACCGGTCATTCCATCTGTAAATGCCAAATTGGTACTCACTAAAAACATTGACCTGCGCTTGTCCTATGCAAGAGGTTTCCGTTCCCCTTCATTAAGAGAATTATATTTCAATTTCTTTGATGCCAATCACCAGATAGTGGGCAACCCGGATCTGAAAGCGGAAACATCCAACAGCATTACCGGCTCTGTTTGCTGGAAACCCGTAAGTAACCAATCCACAACTTCATTTGCAGCAACCATCAGCGGTTTTTATAATGATGTAAAGAACCTGATCGATTTTGCACCATCAGTCAGTGATCCGAATGTTTATATCTATTTGAATATTGCTGAGTACAAGACCCGCGGGGTAAACCTTACCGGAAGCCTGCGCAATAAGAACTGGAATGCGGCAGCAGGAACATCTTTTACCGCCTATTACAATGATTACTCAACAGCGGATAAAACCTTACCGGAATTTCAATGGTCTGCAGAAGCCAATGCCAGCCTGGGCTATAGTTTTTCAAAGATCGGGCTGGACATGAACCTGTTTTACAAATTCACCGGTAAGAAACTCAGTTATGTATTGAACGGAACAGAGGTGCTGCCCTCCCGGTTGAAAGGCTATCACCTGGCTGATCTTACCATTAATAAAAAGTTGTGCAACTACTTTACACTAAATACCGGTGTTCGCAATTTGTTTGATGTGGACAGGATAACCAGTACCGTAGTGGTAAGTGGTGTGCTACTTCCAACGGGGTGCGGAATATCGGATGCGGCCGTTCTTATTTTGCCGGGCTGGCGTTTAGTTGGGAGAGGAAGTGAGTTAATAGTCGATAGTCAATGGTCGATAGTAGGGGACCTTTTTTAAATAATAACTATAAAAACTGATTGAAATGTTTGCAATAAATTTTAAAAATACAAGCGCTGCCTTGCTGGCAGGTATAATATTGTTCAGTGGCTGCCGTAAACGGGATGCACTGGAAGCTGATAACCTCGTGAATTTTGAAACCACTGCACAAGGGATCAACGCTTCTGAAACAAGCATTACGGTCAGGCTGTCAATAACAAGGCCTGCCACTGGTGATATACCCGTTACACTCAGCCTGACAGAGCAGGGTGTGCAGTATGCAGCGGATTATACAACGGTACCCGCAACAGTTGCAGGAAAAATGGAACTGGTTATTCCATCCGGGAGTAAAGAAACAAGTTTTACACTCACCAAAACAAATGGCGTATTGTTCGATGGCGATGAAAAATTGCTGTTTGATATTTACCGTTCCGGCGCCCCGCTTTATATTGGCATACGGAAACAACTGAAACTGGATTTTGCTGAACTGATTGCCGTTTCCTCCGGTTTTACAATTAATGGCGGCGGCGTTTTATACCCCAACAAAGTATTTATCGATCTGAGTGCTAACAGGGAAGCCGTAGTGAACCGCAACAACTGGGACCTGGGCTTTTATACCGGTGCGGATGATTACCGGGTGATATTGAATTCTTCTTCAGCGATGATGGCCAAACAGATCAGTAAGAATGACCTGGCAACAGTAACTGCTGCGGATACGGTTGGGTTTGGTTCCGAAGTAGCCTTCAACCAGTTTGCACCAACAACTATTTCATTGCCTTATATAGATTATCCGAATGGCGATCTTACCCGCACAGCTATTGCTGCTGTAAGCGCTGCAGTCACAGATAACAAAGTGTATATCGTAAACCGTGGCTTTGCAGCAGGAAGTCCTGCCCTGGCAAGAGGCTGGAAAAAGATCCGGATCATTCGTAATGCTTCCGGTGGTTACACCTTACAACATGCAGATATTGCTGCCGCCACATTTACATCCATTGATATTGCAAAAGACGATGCGTACTTCTTTAAATATATTTCCTTTGAAAACGGTGCAGTGGCAGTAGAGCCTCAAAAAAAGAAATGGGACCTTGCCTGGACCTATTTTTCCAACATCACCAATTTTGGCAGTGGTGAAGTGCCTTACCTCTTCCAGGATGTTATTTTGCTGAACCGCAATGTGCAGGTGGCAAAAGTAATGACCGCCACAAAGATCTTTGCTGATTTTGCAGCAGCAGATATTGCTTCGCAAACTTTCTTATCTGCGCAAAATGCAATAGCATCCGATTGGCGCAGTGGTGGCGGCCCCACTTCGGCCCCGGCGGTACGTACGGACCGTTATTATATTATTAAAGACGGAGATAATAATTATTACAAACTCCGGTTCACGGCCCTTACACAAAACGGTGAAAGAGGATACCCTGCCTTTGAAGCAGTTTGGCTGAAGAAGGGGTAATACGGTACAAGTCGGAAAGACAGTAAGTCCGAAAGTCGGGAAGTCCGAAAGATATCCCCTGCTATAGGAAATAGTCTTTCCGACTTTCGGACTTACTGTCTTTCCGACTTCCCGTCTTCCCGTCTTCCCGTCTTTCCGACTCTCCGTCTTATTTCGGTTTGCGTAAACTGCATTCCTCTTTCCGTAAGTCATCCTCGGGTCATCAACGTGTCTTTGCTGCAAATAAGAACCAATGAAAAGACTGATAGGCATTGCAGCTGTGATAATGAGTATATCCGCCACCGCACAGGCGCCGCAGGATAAAAAGATCATCGACAAACTCTGTGGTTGTTTTGAAGTGGACTTTAAATATGCAGAAACATTTTCTCCCGACCCCGATTATAAGTACCACGAACGGGAAGAAACAGGCGGCACGGCAGAGCTGGCCCTGCCAATAGAAGTAAGCGACAATAAAATTGTGATACAGCATTTGCTGGTGGTGGGACAATCTGCTGTAGTAAAACACTGGCGGGAAGAATGGACCTGGGAAAACCCTGTGATCTGGAAATATAAAGGAGACCGCACCTGGATAAAAGAAACCGTAGCTGCCGAAGTGGTAAAAGGCAAATGGACACAAACCGTTTGGGAAGTGGCTGATGAACCCCGTTACCAGGGTTTCAGCCAGTTTGTACAACTAGATGGAAAGATCATCTGGCAAAGCACGGCTGATGCACCGCTGCCAAGAAGAGAATATTCTGTTCGCAATGATTATAATATTTTAAAAAGGACCAACCGGCTTAACATCACCGACAGCGGCTACCTGCACGCTGTCTC
>JBEBIF010000430.1:0-3123 GCA_040080515.1 Chitinophagaceae bacterium
AAGTTATTTTGGCGTGTTGGCTGGCGCTGTTCCAGGCGTAGTGGCCGGAGTGGTAGCCGGGGTAGTAGCAGGTGTGGTGCCTGGTAGTGTGGTAGTTCCCGGAGGAGTGCTGGTTGCCGGTCTTGCCGGAACGGTTATTCCTTCGGCTTTATTTTCCTGCTGGGCACCTGCTGGTGCTGAGGAGATGAACATTACTGACATCAGACACAATGCTGCAATCACTCCTGCAAAGACCCAGGTACCCTTTTCCAGTACATCTGTTGTTTGCTTTACACCCATGAACTGGTTGCTGAAACCGGCAATATTACCTGCCAAGCCGCCGCCTTTGGGGTTCTGTACTAACACAATAAAGCTGAGTACAATAGATGCTAAAACGATCAGTATAATAAATAAAATAGTCATGTCAGTTCAATTTCTTTAAATCCTCAATTTTCGCTGCAAAATAAGTGCTTTTAGCGGGTTCGAGCAAACTTAATTTGTTGTAAATATCAATTGCTTTGATCGAATTGCCCTGTTTTTCCCAAACTTCAGCCATCGCCTCTGTTACAATATCCTTTTCCATAAGTGAGTGGGCAGCCAGTTGGTCCACCTTATGATCCCCGGCAGTTTCCACCGCCTTTGCCATTTCTGTTACCGGCAGCCGTTTCATTGTTTTGAGCCATTCGGTAAAGCTTTTCAACTGCAATCCAAATTTATCCTTTGGCCGGTCTTCTCCTTTAAATTGTATTCCCTGGGAGGCAAAATAGTCCACCGTATAAAAAGGCTCAAATATCAGTTCCGCTTTTGCAGGATCTATTGCTTCGATCTTCAGTCCGGGAATTTCTAAAGGGGCATTGGCTTCTGTTTGCTCCACCATTTCTGTTGCAGCTTCGGCGGCAGCTATGATTTCCGTTGTTCCTGGTTCCGGGGCTGTTTCAGTCATTAGTTCAGTTACCACCGACACAGTTTCAGGCGGAGCTTCAGTTGTTACTTCAGTTATAGCAGGCACGGCTTCCGGCGGGGCTTCGATCACCTGGTCCGGTAATACGGGCGTTTGCACTTTTTTTTCTGCTGGTACAATTGCAGCGGCGCCGGTGTCATTAAGAAGCTGTTCCACCCAAAGCGGGTTATGAAAGAATAAATAGGTTTTTTGTAACTGGTCGTCGTATTTCTCTGATTTTTCTGCCTGCAATTTTTTGGTCAGCAATAATTGGGCTGCTCCAAAATAAGGGTTCTGTTCAGCAAACTGCTGCAACTCCTGCAGACTGCATTGCTCCAGTGAGTCTTTTTGAAGCAGTGATTTTACCAGTTGGTCGATACGGGGATTCATTGTTACAAGATAAGGGTAAAACCGCATTTATGAAAGCGGCACCGGGACTGATACTATTACCAGTCGGAGAATAATTTATTAAAAATATCGTCAATTAGAATTCGTATCAGCTCATCCATTTTCGATGTTTCGGCTTGCTGAAAAGTCTGGTTGCCGGGAAATTCCACACTACGGGTCACATCATGTTCCTTTGTGGCACCGGATTTTCTGTCGTTCAGGGTTATATGCACCGTTACTGTCAGCCGGTTGTTTGATGCCTGCTGACCGGAAATAGCAGAAGTACTAAAGGTGTATTCCCGTACATAGCCACTGATCTCCCAATCGGCATTATCGCCATTGGTTTGCGACAGCTTGGTTTGTCCAACGATCTTTTGCCTCAGTTTATCGGTAAGTTTGGGACTAAACTGCGGGTTTACATATTGTGCCCTGTTTTCCAGGTAAAGTACTTTGACTGTTTTAATACTGTCCGGAACAGAGCCGGCCTCATTAAAACGGTACACACCACAATTGGTATTACTTGCCAGTACTACCATCAAAACGGCAGACAACAGTATCAGCGATATTTTTTGTGCACCTTTCATAGATCATCCAGTCCGTATTCTTTTAATTTCCGGTATAAGGTCCGTTCACTGATGCCGAGGTCAAGTGAGGCATCCCTTCTTCGTCCTTTATGTTTTTTAAGGGCCCTCAGTATCAGGTCTTTTTCCCTCTCGATCATGTTAAAACTTTCTTCCACTTCCACATGATCATGTATGTTGTTGTTCATTATAACAGGCTGTCCGTGTTGAGAAGCTGTTTTAATATCAATGGTGCCGGCCGGTAAGGCAGTTAATGCCTGGTGTCCTTCATTTCCTTTTATCACAAAAGCTTCAGACGCTTTCAGTTCATTAATGAATCCCTGGTTTTGCGCTACCATATTCGGATTTTGCAACACTTCCAGGAACATCCGCTTCAGTTCTGTAACATCCTTTTTCATATCAAAGAAAAGTTTGTACAGGATCTCTTTCTCATTTGCATATTCCTGGATATTGCCATTGGCTGCGTGTATCACTGCGGGCAACCGGTTGCTTGAATAAGGCTGCAGGAATTTCTTTAAAACATCTGCTGATATTTGTTTCTCTTGTGAAAGAACTGAGATCTGCTCCGCAATATTCTTTAATTCCCTCACATTACCCGGCCAGGGATAATTTATTAACAGGTTTTTTGCTTCCTCATCCAACTGCACAGGTGATGTTTTATACTTATTGGCAAAGTCGGCCGCAAATTTCCGGAACAGCAAATGAATATCTTCCGGTCGGTCGTGCAGTGCTGGTACCCGGATGGGCACCGTACTTAACCGGTAATAAAGATCTTCCCGGAATCGTCCGATCTGTACCAGTTGCAACAGGTCTTTATTAGATGCGGCAATTACCCGTACATCTGTCTTTTGTGTTTTAGAAGAACCCACACGGATGTATTCACCGGCTTCAAGTACCCGCAGCAATCTTGCCTGTGTGCCCAATGGTAATTCACCAATTTCATCTAAGAAAATGGTACCGCTGTTCACCGTTTCAAAATAACCTTTCCTTGCATCTGCGGCACCGGTAAATGATCCCTTTTCATGACCAAACAATTCCGAATCGATAGTGCCTTCAGGAATGGCGCCGCAGTTTACCGCAATGAACGGATTATGCTTGCGGGCAGACAGCGAATGAATGATCTGGGAAAATACCTCCTTACCCACACCGCTTTCTCCGTAAATCAAAACAGTGAGGTCGGTATTGGCCACCTGCTCTGCCACCTGCAACGCATAGTTGAGGGCAGGGGAGTTACCG
>JBEBIF010000431.1:0-3121 GCA_040080515.1 Chitinophagaceae bacterium
GCCGTAGCCGGTTGGGTGTAAATGTGCGGAACCCATTCAGGTAGCCCTGGCGGGATACTTTTATTACGGCATAGTCTTTATTAACGGTGAGTTTTTCTTTAAAGAAGAAAAATCCTTTGTTGTCGGTAGTGGTCACCTTGCCGCCACATTCTACAGTAGCATTGGAAAGCGGTTGATTTTGTTCATTCACTACAAAACCATTGATCCAGCTTTGGGTGGTTTGTTTGGTGATCTTTGCATCCAGCCGCTGGTTCTCTGCAGTTACAACATCGGTATTTACTGGGGCGGTGGGCAGGACATCCGTTACTTCTCTTTGGCACGAGCAGAGGAAGAGTACGGACAGTAAAATAAGTGCATACGATTTCATCGGCTAAAGATATAAATTATAGGGAAAACCGGGTAAGGACTGGTATTATTTCTAAGTGACGGTACCAAGATTGTCCCTTTGTGTCATCAGGCTGTGTAAAAGCTATTTTTCGGGTAGTATCTCCGCTTGAAACGCATCATTTCCGTGGGCAACTTTAAGGGCTTCGCCCGGAGGATAAAGAGAAAAGAGAATACAGTGGGAGACGGCAGAGGGTTTATACTATTTGTTTCCGTTACCAACCGGTCAAAAGCGCCAGCCTGCTGATATGCCACCGAGATAGAAGATATTCCTGTAGCTGGTAAAGATGGGAGTATAGCATATTCTCCATAATAACCCATAGCGGGTATGATGGCGATAACCGATGGAGGCGATGAAGCCGGGTTCATAAGGATTTTTATCAGTGCCGCGTCTGTATTCTTTCCAGAAATATTTTGATCCAATGGTAACACCCACACCGGTTTCTATAAAAGACCGCTGGCCTTTTCCCAGTTCCAGCAGGTATTTAATTCCCATTGGCACAGAGGGTTTATTGTAGCCAACACCAACACCTATATGATAGGCAAGTCCGGGTTTGTTGCTCAATTGCCGTTCATAGTTGGCAGAAAGCACAACACCATTGCCCCCAATTTCAGCATAGAGTGTATTTCTTTTAAAAGTTTTTTGTGCCAACACCTGGGCGCAAAGAAAAATGGTGGTGGTGAAGAGGAGATGCCTTTTCATATTGCAGTGTTTGGGGGATGCCTTATAAACGACGCTTCCGGACGGAATATTGCTACTTATGATCCATTAAAAGGTGACTGATTGAGTCTGACGGCTTTAGAATACCAGGCTGGTGCTGCAGGTATCCACTCCACCCGGTCCGGTGGCTGTAAGTTTTGCATGGTAGGTGCCCGGAGCGGTATAACTTTTCGTTAGAGTGCTGCTGGCAGAAGTGGAAGTAGTGCCATCACCAAATTCCCACAGGTAGCTTTCTGCATTGAGGGTGCTGTTGGTAAAAGTGGTGGTGAAACTGTTATTAGTGATCGAATAAAGAAAGGATGCAGTGGTGCTGCGTGAAGAACTGCCAGAGGGGCCGGTTGGGGACAGGTTTATGGCAAGTATCACCGTGTCTTTCACACCATCTGATTGTGTTTGTATCAGTTTTATCAAATAGGCGCCTGCTGCTACATAGGCGTGCAGCGGGTTTACTGATCCGGTTGTGTTCAAAAAGGAACCATCACCAAAATCCCAGGCAAAGGTGGATGGGCCGGGTGCAGATGAAGTGGAGGTATTGACGAACTGAACATTGACCGGAAAATTGCGGGTACTGGTGTAAGTGAACGATGCATCGGGAGGGTTGGCGTCAGGGGTGTTGTCGGGTGTGCAACTGGTTGCCTGTACCAGGAACAGTGCAGCTATAGTAATGAAAGCAAACAGATAAAGAGGAGACCGGTGCAGTGTCATAAGGAGTATTTAAAAGATAAAAATAATAAGTATTGGCGATTGGCCTGTTGTTTTTCTATTCTTTCAGCAAACAGGGTTGTCATTCATTTAATTATCTTTGAAAGCGGTTTGACATTTAGCATTCAAGCCTGCGATTAAAATGAAGTTGATCAATACCCGTAATAAACTGGTTGGCCTGTTGACAGCAGGAGGCATTTTCTTTCTGCTGCTGCTCTCTGCCGGATGCAGAAAGAAAAAAAAGTCTGAACTACCGCCGCCACCACCCCCTAAATCATCAGCCAAAGCTATCACCTCCTTTTTATTTACTGCTGCTGATAACAGTACGGTCCTGATACAGGATGTGGCTGGGGTAATTGGAACTGATACGATAACGGCTACCCTGGATGAATCCATAAGCATCAGCAACCTGGTACCCACAATTGTTATTACCGGAACAGGGATATCTCCATTAAGCAGGGTGGCGCAGAACTTCAATACCCTGGTTGCCTATACGGTAACCGCCGAGGACGGAACCACTAAAAGATATATAGTAAAGATCGTGCAGGTACGGTCCAACGCCACTGTATATATAGGAAGTGATGACCGTAACCTGTATGCATTGCATGCCGGTACCGGGTTATTAAAATGGAAGTACACTACGGGTGGCAGCATTCAATCAAGCCCCACTGTGGTTGGCAATACGGTTTACTTTGGCAGTTTTGATACCTATTTGTATGCAGTGAATGCCACCACGGGTGAACTGAAGTGGCGCTATCAAACTCTCTGGCCTATAACGGGACAGGGCCCTGTGGCTGGTGATGGAAATATATACATTACAAGTACTCCCGGATACCCAACGGGAGGAATATTTGCGGTGGATACTGCCACGGGGCTTTTGAAATGGAGCAAGACCAACCTGGTGTTGCCTGCAGGCCCCACCTATGCAGAGGGAAAAGTGTTTGTCAACGATTTTGGAGGTTCTGTAAAAGCCTTTGATGCGGTTACGGGTAATTTAGTATGGTCTTACTTTTCAGTGGGTATATCGAAATCGAACCCGGCCTATGCCAATGGTAAATTGTATCTGGCCGGAGAGGGGCAGTTCTATTGTTTTAATGCGACCACCGGTACCATTCTCTGGAACTATCCTTTCCTGCCTATGCCTTGCGGCCCCACTATTGACAACGGAACGATGTATGCCGGCAGTGGCAGTGACCTGGTAGCGCTGGATGCGAACACCGGAGCATTTAAATGGCAACGGCAGTCTTATGGCGGAGCAAATGGAACAGGGGGTGCCTTTTCGAGCCCGGTGGTGAATGGCTCTGTAATTTATGC
>JBEBIF010000432.1:0-3120 GCA_040080515.1 Chitinophagaceae bacterium
TCAGTGGGACAATTATCAGCAACACCCTTCGCCACTTTTACCATAGTATCTAATCCTACCACATCACCGGTGCGGAAAGTAGCTGACTTCGGGCGACCTAGGATAGGGCCCGTGAGTGCATCGATCTCATCAATGCTCAGTTTCAGTTTGTCTTTCAGGTTCATGATGGCCATCATGCTGAACACACCAATGCGGTTGGCAATAAAAGCCGGCGTGTCTTTACACAGCACCGTTGTTTTTCCGAGATACAGATCACCGTACATCATCAGGAACTCCACGATCTCCGGGTCGGTATGCGGGGTGGGAATGATCTCCAGTAACCTTAAATATCTTGGGGGATTAAAAAAATGACTGCCACAGAAATGCTTTTTAAAATCATCACTTCTTCCTTCGGCCATCATATGGATAGGGATGCCGGAAGTGTTGGAAGTAATTAATGTTCCGGGCTTCCGGTATTTTTCTACCTGTTCAAATACTTTTTGTTTGATATCGAGGCGCTCCACGACCACTTCAATGATCCAGTCGCAGGCGGCAATGTCTTTCATGTTGTCATCAAAATTGCCGGTGGTTATCTTTTTGATCACATCTTTATGATAAACAGGAGAGGGGTTTGCTTTGATGGCAGCAGTTAGTGCATCATTTACGATCTTGTTTTTATCGGGTGCTTTAATCCCCCCTTCGGGGGGTAGGGGGGCCACAATGTCGAGCAAGAGAACCTGAACGCCGATACCTGCAAAATGACAGGCGATCCGTGAACCCATTACACCGCTGCCTAAAACAGCTACTTTTTTAATGCTTCTTTTTGACATACGACAAAATTAGTTAGTTATGCAACTATTTGGAATTCGAAGATAAGAGTTTTTGGGAAAGTATTACCCTGTCCCTAAAGGGAACTTAGGCCAGAGTTTCGTATCTTTCTTTGAATGTTTTCTAAAGGAGAAATATCAGAACAAAGAGCTCTTTGGTATTTGCTGAGTAGCATTACAGAACCCTGAAGAGTCCGCCTACGCTAAAGCTTCGGTGGATAAATGCGACCCGCCACGTCGGGTAAACCGCAACAGGCGATGCCCAAAGAACCGGACGCCAGGTCAATAGTCGGAAGTAAAGTAATCCTGGAGTAAGCGAAGCAAATGCTGTGCTTTAAACAATTATTAATTCTTAATTATTATTTATTAATTCCCACTCACCTCCCCATCATCACAAACGCCCCCCAATAATACGGATACACATATTTTTCTTTGATCGCTTTTTGTGCAAAGGCGAAGGCCGCAGATTTATCTTTTGTAAGCAGGTACTGCTGGTAGAAAAGGATCATAAAATCTTTCGTGGCAGCATCATCCACTTTCCAAAGGCTGGTCATGATGCTCCCGGCACCCGCTGCACGAAAGGCCCGTTGTAAACCATACACTCCTTCCCCCGCATCTAAATAGCCTAATGTGGTCTCGCAGGCAGAAAGCACCACGAGAGAGGTATTGGTAAGGTCAAGGTTCTGTGCTTCATACGCCGTAAGCACCCCATCATAGGTGTTGGGATAATTGGTGGTGCTGTAATAATTCACTACGCCGGAAAGTAACAAACCGGAATTGGCCATCGCATTGAACAAACGAAACCCGTCTGTTGCATTGGCGCCGGCACCCGCCCAAAAACCATGTGTGGCAATATGCAATATGCCGGGACTGTGCAACTCGTACATCTTATCTTCTGTGGCATAGTCTTTCAGGTAAGATGTTGCAGCTACTTTATTTTTTTCCATCTCCGTCTTTATACTCAGCACTTCGGCTTCTGTACCGGGCAGGTCCGGAATGTTCTCCTCTTTAAAACCATTTACAAATCCCCGGGTATTGCCTGCTGCCAGCTGGCCCGAGCCACCACCAGTTGCGGTTGTCTTATAAGAAGGACGGCCAATAAGAACAGCGGTCAGGTTATCTTCTTTTATTGATGTGGCTGCAATATCGCCGGTAGAAGTGGCGGACTGTACCTGTATCTCGTCCAGCACATATTTATTGGTGGCCGGATTTTTAAGCGTGGAGATATTGATAAGATGATAAATGCCATCTGGTGATATATACACTTTAGTGATCGCTTTCCCATTTCCAATGGTCTTTAGTTTATCGGCAATGGCTTTCCAGTAATGGTTATATGATTCTTTATCATCGGTTTTAAAACGGATATTGTTTTTATACTGCTTATAAAACCCGTCTTCCATAGCTGCCGGTGCATCCGGCAGGTATACCACTTCGGGGTATGCGCTGCCGGCAGTGATGATATAAGCGGCATAGTAGGCCGTATCTGAATAATACAACTGGTCTCTCCATTGAAACCGAATGATCTCTATAGCAGCCTCCCCTTCTTTCAGCTTAGCTTTTACTTCTTGCCAATGGGTGGGAGTTATTTTTAATAGTTTCTTAAAATCTTTTGCTTTAGCGGTAAGCTCATTTTCCATATTGGCCACTTCTGCTTGCAATGCTTTCAGATTTTCGGATGCCGGTTTTGCCGTATCCGGCTGACTGGTGGGCTCAGATGCTTTAAAGTATTGTCGTATCAGCTGTTGCTTTTTATCCAGCCAGTCCTCATACAGTCTGGCGATGGAAGGGTCGTTGCTTTTCAGAAAGGCCTCTTTTCTCCGCTTGGTTCCCTGCAGGGAGATCGACTTGGTAAATAACAGGTTATTGTATGCCTGCTCCGCAAGCGTTGGAAACAGGGCCGTTTGTTTTTCTTTGGCCACTTTTACAAAGCTGTGAAAATTTTCATAGCCCTCTTTCAGCTTTGCATTGTAATAAATAACAAAAGCCCTTTCCCCAAAAGAGAAAATAATATCATTGATCCAGCCGGTATTGAGGGTAAACAGTTCGGCATAATAATTTTTAGCATCCTCCCATTTCCGGTCCCGCATGGTGAAATACGCAAAATCGGAGAATGGTTTAGTGGATTCACGGAAGTCACGGGTTACCCGTATCCGTTCCAGGATGGGTAAAAATATGTCCTGGTATTGTGGTGATCGCAGAAATGCCAGCTGGCTTGCTTTAAAATAATTAGTGCTGATATCTGCATACTTACTAAAGCTGTTGTAGTATGTTTTTGTCTGGTCAATATAATACTGCACCTGTCTCTTATACACAT
>JBEBIF010000433.1:0-3115 GCA_040080515.1 Chitinophagaceae bacterium
CTGCGGTGCTAATGGCTGTGAAACAAATTATAAAAAAGAAAATAATACCAAAGAAATAACGGATATTGAATATGAGGAAGTGGTTGCTAAATAACAAATTACTGATTGCGGGTATCATTCTTGGCGCTTCAGGAGGATATTTATACTGGCAACAGATTGGTTGTGACAGCGGAACCTGCCGGATCACTTCGAAGTGGCATAACAGCACCGCTTATGGGGCATTGATGGGTGGATTGTTATTCAGCTTTTTCAAAACGGGAAAAAATGGAGACGAAAAATAAAAAAGAGAGTTTTGGCGAAATCATCAACGGGAACACACCGGTGCTGGTTGACTTTTTTGCAGAATGGTGCGGCCCCTGCAAAATGATGAAACCTGTTTTGGAACAATTACATCAGCAAATGGGCGATAAGGTTCGCATACTTAAAATTGATATTGACAGAAGTGCAGCTGCGGCTGATGCCTACCAGGTGCAGAGTGTTCCTACGCTGATGCTATTTCAAAAGGGCAGATCATTGTGGCGCCACTCAGGTGTTTTGCAGGCTGCTCAATTAAAGACAATCATTCAACAACACACAACCAACGGTTAAAATGTCGGAAAAAAAAGTGAGCCGGGGATATATTTCATCCGCCGTAAGTTGCCGCTGCCCCCGTTGCCGGGAAGGAAAATTATTTAAACACCCGGTAAGCGCCAACCTGAAGAGGAACATGATCATGAATAAAGAATGCCCCGTATGTGGTCAGGCTACAGAGTTGGAAGTGGGTTTTTATTATGGCACCAGCTATGTGAGTTATGCCATGACGGTGGGCTTAAGCTTAATTAGTTTGGCCATCTGGGCATTGACCATTGGGTTGTCGGTAGATGACAACCGTTTCTTTATCTGGATGGGAGTAAACGCCGGTTTACTCATACTATCACAGCCCTGGCTGATGCGGCTGAGCCGCAGCCTCTGGATATCCTGGTTTGTAAAGTATGACTCCAATTGGGAGCAGCATCAGCCGGAAGATGTGTCGGAAAGGCTGAATGCTGACCAGGCGAACAACTGGTAAGGCAAGATTCCCTATTTTTGCAACCCTTTATGTAAAAGGAGACTTGTCCGAGTGGTTGAAGGAGCACGCCTGGAAAGTGTGTATACCTCAAAAGGGTATCGAGGGTTCGAATCCCTCAGTCTCCGCGTTACCCGCCATAGCTACGGCGGGTTTTTCTTTTTTATATCATCAATTAAATCCCGCTTTCTTTGGATGATTGCACCAAAGTTTCAGCATTCGTACGCAGGCAAGATCACTATAACTTATAATCTGCCCTTGAGCTCACAAATGGTGACCTCCTGATTTTTATTTCGAACAATTACCCAAACAACTTCTCTGCATTCGCAGTAGTTATTAAAGCCACTTCGTCCCTGCTTACATTTTTGATCGTCCCAATTTTTTCTACCACATACCTCAGGTAAGATGGTTCATTTCTTTTGCCCCGAAATGGCACCGGTGCCAGGTACGGCGCATCTGTTTCCAGTACAATATGCTCCAGCGATATCTGTTCCATTACTTTATCCAGCCCTGAATTTTTGAACGTAACCACTCCTCCAATACCAAGATAGAAACCCAGGTCAACGGCTTTGAGGGCCTGTTCTGTATTACCCGAAAAACAATGAAACACACCCCGCAGCTTTCCTTTTTGATGTGCTGCCACCACTTCAATACACTCATCAGTGGAGTTCCTGGAATGGATAACGATTGGCAGATCAAATTCGAGTGCCCATTCAATTTGTTCATGAAAGGCGGCATACTGTTGTTCGGTAAAGGTCTTGTCCCAATAAAAATCCAGCCCGATCTCTCCTACCGCTTTAAAAGGCCTTTTTTGAAGATGATCCTGTGCTATTTTCAATTCTTCCTTGTAGTTTTCTTTGATGGAACAGGGATGCACCCCCATCATGCTGTGACAGCAGCCGGGATTCTCTTTTTCCAGGCGAAGCATTTGCAAATGAGTGCTGCTGTCAATGGCCGGAAGGAATATTTTTGCAACCCCTTCTTTTTCAGCTCTTTCCAGCATTTTTTCCCGGTCATCGTCAAATTCTGTCGTGTAAATATGAGCATGTGTGTCGATCAGCTTCATTATCAGGCCTGTTTAGACCGTAAAAGTCCTTAAAAACTTTAAGAAACCTTTAAACTTTGACCAATAAATGCGTTCTTAAACCCGTTATTTCTGTAACAAAATCACTTAAAATAAGCTTATGAAACTCAGTTTCAAATCCCCCCTTCTGATCATATTGTTTTTTTCGCTGAATGTATTGTTCCTGGCTTCCTGTCAAAAAGAAAATAGCCAGACCGGCTCCGAAGATGAACAGGAACAAGAGGCCTCCAGGGTTTCCGGAGAAGCTGATGCAGAAGCGGAGATCGTTTTCAACGGATTGTTTGATGATGCGATGGGTGTAAACGATGAGGTGGGAATTGGCGGCACCGGCGTTTTCGGCCGTATCAATGCCTGTCCGACCGTTACCGTTATCCGGCAAAATGCTCCTAATCTTTTCCCTGCAACAGTGATCCTGGATTTTGGAGCAGCTGGTTGTGTGGCCCCTGACGGGCATTTCAGAAAAGGTAAGGTCATAATTGTATATACTAACAGGTTACTCATTCCGGGTGCCTCTGCCACTACCACTTTTGATGGTTTTTATATTGACAGTATAAAAGTGGAAGGCATCCACAAGATCCATAATACAGGCACCGGACCTATAACAGCACCCACATTACGACAGTTTACAGTGGATGTGGATTCTGCCAAACTGACCAAGCCCAGCGGTAACTTCGTCGAATGGAAAAGCCATAAAGTGATCACCCAGATAGAGGGTTTAGGCACAAATGTTCCCATCGATGATATTTTTAAAGTGGAAGGTTTTTCCAGCGGTCGTGTAAGAAGAGGAGCCCTCCTTGTTCGCTGGGAATCAAACATCAGGGAACCCCTGATCAAACGCTTTTTCTGCCGCTGGATCTCAAAAGGAATCGTCCGGACCATAAGAGTCGCTGCGGCGGCTAACAGCCCGTGGATAGCCGAACTTAACTTTGGGGCGGGCACCTGCGACAACCAGGCCGTCCTGACAATTAATGGAATTCCTCACCAAA
>JBEBIF010000065.1:0-13307 GCA_040080515.1 Chitinophagaceae bacterium
GTTAAAAGGAAGATACATATTCTTTTCGCAATGGTTTACATTAAAGGGCTTTTTAAGCAGGAATGTGTTTGTGAGATAGCAGGTATAACCTATAAATGTTAATTCATTGGTCATTGGAAATGGCATGGTGGCACTGGGGAGCCTGGCTCCGCACCTGTGGTAACGTATTGGTCATTCCATTTAAAGTAACCAGGAATTATATTGGTAAAAAAGCAATGGCCTACATGAAGAAAGTAAAGGCACGAGCCGGGTATTAACAGCCATTACAGCAGTTTATAAAAATGCGGTTTATTGCGCAGGATCGTGAAGCAATAACCACAACACCGGAACACATTGCGGGTAAAGCCCCCGAATGCGTTCCATTCCCTTTTTCTTGCCGAAAAGAATAACAACGTTCTTAACAGGGCAATGATAAAAAAAACAGGTATGGTAAACAGGTAGGTAAACAAGTGAAATAAAAACCACCCGGCGCCAAACTGCTTTCGTATTCGGACAAAACCGGAAAGCATGATCTGCCCACCTTTCAGGTCTGAAAGATTCGAGTATCCCTTTCCAGAGCTATCAAAGGCAGCATTTGCTGATTCACCCTGTAAATGAATAACATGAAGATCGCCATAAATACAAAGTGTGCCTTTTTTCTTTAACCGGCTGCACCATTCAATTTCTTCGGAATAAAGAAAGAAATCCTCGTCCAGCAATCCGGAACTTTCTGTTGCTAATTTTTTAACCATTAAAAAAGCGCCGTTGATCCAATCCACTTCTACTGTTCCTTTGGCCTCTGGCACATTTGTTTTTTTTACTTTAAAAACTAATCCCACCCATCGTATCCACCTACCAGTATAAGGAAGTGCCATCAGATGATTGAGCCCTCCTTTCATAAAATAATTTCCGGATACTTGTGGCGTCCTGTCTTCGTTCAGCAATTGCACCCCGGCAGCAATATGATCACCTGTTGTTAACCGCTGATAGCATTGTGCTATGGCATTCCCTTCATTCAATGTATCGGGATTTAACAACAATACCGTGTCATTTTTTGCCAGCCGGATACCGGTGTTGTTGGCCCGGGCAAATCCGCTATTGTATTCCATCTCCACCCATTTTATAGATGGGAAACGGGCCATTACCTGTTCCTTGCTGCCATCCCGGGCACTGTTGTCCACCACAATTACTTCCGGCCCATCACTGGTTCCGTTTACAAAGATGGTTTGCAAACAATCCACTATAAGCTGCGGAGATTTATAATTGACGATAACAATGGACAGGTTGAGCTGCATTAGGGAAAATGATAATTAAGATTAGTTCCAAAAATAGCATATTGACAGAAAGTACCGACCAAAAAATAAATACTGGCCTTTGCTATATCCGCATATGGAAACCGGGTTAGTGATCTTTTTGAACCACCACTTATAGCTACGAAGTAAAACAACTAACTTATAATACCTATTTTTGTACAAACACAGATAATTAGTATTATGAAGACAGCCCTTATAACCGGTATTACCGGTCAGGATGGAGCCTACCTTGCAGAATTGCTACTGGAAAAAGGTTATAATGTACATGGTATAAAACGCCGCAGCTCATTGATCAATACCGACAGGATCGACCATCTTTTTTTTAATAAAGATCTGGCAAACCGTTTTCATTTGCATTATGGCGACATGACCGATTCGTCTAACCTGCTGCGTATCATTCAGCAAACACAACCTGATGAAATTTACAACCTTGGGGCACAAAGCCATGTGCAGGTAAGTTTTGAAACACCAGAATACACCGCCAACTCCGATGGCATTGGTGTACTTCGGATACTTGAAGCCATCCGCATTCTGGGCCTCGAAAAGAAAACCCGGTTTTACCAGGCATCCACATCAGAGTTGTATGGTAAAGTGCAGGAAATTCCGCAAACAGAAACCACTCCTTTTTATCCCCGCTCACCGTATGGTGTGGCAAAACTGTATGCCTACTGGATCACTGTTAATTACAGGGAGGCCTATGCCATTTATGCGGTAAATGGTATTCTCTTCAATCATGAAAGTCCGTTGCGGGGTGAAAATTTTGTGACCCGCAAAATAACCATAGCCGTTGCGCAGATCGCATTGGGCAAACTGGATACTCTTTTACTCGGGAACCTTGATGCAAAAAGAGATTGGGGCCATGCAAAAGATTATGTAGAAGGCATGTGGAGAATGATGCAACAGGACACACCTGAAGATTATGTGCTGGCAACCGGCATTACCACTTCAGTAAGGGATTTTGTAAAAATGTCTTTTGCCGAGATAGGTGTGGAACTTCGCTTTGAAGGAGAAGGGATCGATGAAAAAGGATACATTGTTAGCGCCAACAATCCTGCTTTTCCCTTAATTCCGGGCCAGCAGGTGGTGGGCATCCATCCCCGTTATTTCCGGCCTGCAGAAGTGGATCTTTTAATTGGTGATGCATCAAAAGCAAGAACAAAGCTGGGTTGGGATCCAAAATATACGTTGCCAGACCTGGTAAAGGAAATGATGGCAGAAGAATTGATCTATCAGCAATCAGCCACCCGCCGTTAAGAATGATTTCAGTGCGACTGCATTTTTTTCAAAACAAAAATCGGAAAATGCCTTATAACAATTTTGCTGAAAAGATGAATAATCAGCCTCAATTACTTTAATGGCTGCTGCTATTGTTTCCGGTTTGTAATCATTGATCAATACCCCGGCACCATACTCTTCTACAAATTGAAACCCCGGTATCTTACAGGCGACCACTGGCAGGCCGGCAGCCAGGTACATGAATAGTTTTCCGGAAGGGGCCGTCTGGTAATTGATATTATCCCTGATGATATTCCATTCATAAAAACAAAAACCGATCCTGAAACCGGAAAGGAATTTAATATATTCAAAAGCAGAAAGGTACTGTGTATTGATCACCAGTTTTGAGCTATCTATCAAATCGCCATATGCCGACCGGATCTCATCCAGCACATTTGCCGGAGCTCCCCCCTTCAATACTAATGAGAACTGGGGGTTCGTCTTAATAAATTCTATGCAATGAAACACGCCAAACATTTTGGCAATGGTACCACCCCAAACCAATCCTTCCCGTTCACCATTGTTGAAATGACTGTTTGCACAGGAAGGTGAATTCTGGATATAAAAGACCCTGGGTTTCTCCTTTGGAAAAAGATAGTTCAGTCGCAATTCATTTTGGATAAGCAGGGACTTGATCTTAGGTACTTCAGCCCGTTTAACATACGGATCATACGAAAGAATTTCTAATGAAAGTAGATGTGCATTTCCTAATATTTTCTGAACAGCTACCAGTGGCATAAAATCTACTGAAATTACCTGGTCCGGGTGATGCTTTTTTAATTCTTTGCACAACAGGTGGAATTTATAATTTCTTACATACTGCACCCTGAATGGAAGTTTAAATAAATACTTGTCGATTCGTTTTAAAGGGGCATTTATAATAAGCTCCGCATATCTCAGTATTCTTTTCTTCCATTTTGTTGTTGAGAGGTATATAATATTTCTAGACTCTTCCTTTTGGGTACCTAAGAATTCAGGTTCAAAGCTGATGATGCGAACGGCAAATGTATCTGACAGGTAATCATACAAGTTAAGAAGGGTGGGCTGATAAAGCAAGATATCATCCGCGGAAACAATCAGTACCTCTTTCATAATTATGGTTTTACCATCATCGATGCCAGTTGCGAAAAGTCAACTTCCGGTTTCCATCCGAGAGAGAAGATCGTTGAAGGATCGGAAACCAGCTGTTTATATTCCGGTACATATCCTTCTACAGACATCACATGATCTTTCCAGTCTTTCCTGACCAAGCTGAAACATTCCTTCAGCCAGTCTTCAATTGAATATGCTTTACCGGTGCCGATGACTGCTTCCGCTACAGCATCCTGCTGTACCAGTGTCCAAACAGCTTTTACGATATCACCGGCAAAACCCCATTCCTTTCTGACTGTGAGGTCGCCAATTTCAATTTTTTCATTGCTGCCGCTTGCGATCCGGCTAACTGCGCTGGCAATTTTCTGCGCCATATGATTTTCCTTTCTCAGGGGGCTGTCGTGGTTAAAAAAATAACCAACATACGTCCTTATTCCAAGAGAACGAAAATACCGGGCGGCATATACCGATTGTATCCGGCTTATGGAATAGGCATCCCTTGCTTCAAAGGGATCAGTTTCCTTTATCGGCGTACCATTATTCCGGAATTGCAACCCGCTTCCGGAGATGAATACTTTAGTGTGCGGAGAAAATTGTTTTACCGCTTCCAGGATATTCAAAGTACCGGTAGCAATAATGGTGTGGTTTTCAAATAATGCTTCATGCTTCGTGGTGGAGTTGGCAGCAAAATGGAAGATATACTCCGGTTGATGTTGTTTCACCAAGGTAAAAACGGAATTGTATTCAAGCGGAACTGCCGAGAGTTCAGTCGTTTGCCGGGAAATACCGATCACTTCAATACCGAGGCTTTTCAGCAATGCCGAAAGATAAAAACCATCCTGGCCGGATACTCCAAAAATGAGAGCTTTCTTCATCAAATCTTCTTTCTGATTACAAATGTGGCGAATGTATATTGATAAGTACCTGCTAAAATAAAATCCGGGTTAGAACACTCCCATTGCGGCAAATCTACGAGTTCACAATCCGGGATACAGGATAATAATCTTTGCTCCAGATCAGCTTTTGTGTAAAACCGTGCATCCACATCCGGTTTTAGATCGCCTGGCTTCCATCCGTCTTTATAGTCGCAGGTAATAACTGCAATGCCTCCCGGGGCTAAAAGGCCGCCCACACATTTGATAAATGATTCATCATCGGGGTCATGCTCTATCACTGAAGTGGAAAAGATGATGGAATAAGAAGCTTTTGCCGTTGACGGTTTTGTATAATACTCCTGCAGATAATAATTGAGCATTGGATCAATATCTTCCACTACATAGCCCATTCGCTGCAATGACATAGAAGCAGTGTCTTCATAACTGCCCACACATAGCAGTTTTAGCTGGTTATAATCTGCCAGGTACCGGTACACCGTATCAAACACAAAAGCCTGTTGCACATTGGCTCTGCTGATTTTTTTCTTCATCGTCTCTGGTACCAGTTCAAACAACTTTTCTTCAGCTGGCTTATACAGCAGTCTTGCATCATCATCCAGTATCCTGTTCAATCCTTTTCCGACAGGAATAGTGACGGGTGTATAAAAAGAAGTTTCAAGCGAAGACAGGTCATCATCTGTAGCTGCATCAGTATTGCGCAGCCAGGTAAACGATTTATCAGGAAGAGAGAACAACCTGTTTACAATAGATTTAAGCGTTCTGATAATTCCCATCCGGGATTGGGCTGGGTTGCCGACCTTAACAAATACGGCGTCCAAAATTCTCTCATAGTCCCACAACAGGTTAGCCGCATTCCAGTCATTCGTAATTTTCTCCAGTGGTAAAAATCCTTTTTGTAAAATATCCTGAAGAGAAAAGTCAGTTGCACAAACTCCGGGTGCAGCATTCAAAATATGCCGGAACATAGGACAACGGGACAAGGCAACCGGTTTCCGAACTGCTAATGCATTATCAACAGCACTGGAAATGCCTCTTCCCCCGGTATCCTCATACATAAACACATTCATGCTGTTACCGGCCAGAAAATTCAACAAATCTGTATCTGCCAAAAAATTATGTGTTACTTCTAGTTTAATACCTGGTTTTACGATCAGGTTCCTGCAATCAGCTGCAATGCGCCGGGCATTACTACCGTCGGCATCGCCAAAATCAGCGGCAGGCATATTCAGGCGGATCACTGCTTCATCAAACTCTTCCTGTACCTTCTTCACCAGTTTGTCAAACCCTTTCTTGGGTGTGGCAAATCCAAAACTTCCTATAGTTGTCGTTACCGGTTCGGTTGCTGGTACGTTATAAGATTGAATAAGCCGGCCTGTTTTAAAAACTAATGGATTCTTTAATAATAATGTAGGGTCTGCCGCAATATAAAAGTCAAAAAGACAATTCAGCTTCCGTTGAGATGGGCCGAGAATATACTTGTTACCATATCCTGTCGCTGTATCTGCCACCTGTTGTGTTACATCATGGATGATACCAATCTGAACTGCCTTAATTCTGGTAAGGTTATTCCGGTAAATTCCTTTACTGATCTTGGTGCAAATCCAGGGAAGAACCGGGGGATGATAGTTATAAATAATGGCAGCAGGGTCATATTTTTCCACCGCTTTATTTAGTTCATCCAATGTTTCACATTCAGCCTTAATAAAATTATACTTGCGGGAAGCTGAAAGTACATTGAAGATATTCTTACCAAATTCATAAACACCGCATTGCGCTGACTTATGCGTAATAAACAATATGGCCCTGTTTTCCATAATTATTTTTTGTACACTTCAATCACAGGCACCGGAAAAATAAAACCAGTCCCTTTTTCCAAAGCTTCCTTTTCCCTTTCCAAAAACTCTTCCTTGAAATGCCAGGGCAACACGAGATAATAATCCGGGTTCATCGCTCTGCTTTCCGCTTCGCTTATAATAGGAATATTGGTGCCCAATGTTGAAGCGCCATACTTGTCCGGGTTTCTTTCTGCAGCACACTCCACCAGTTCATGATCTATATTACACCATTGCAGAATGGTATTACCCTTTGTGGAAGCACCATATACATGTACTTTCTTTCCTTTCTTTTTAAATTTAACCAATAAATCATGAAGTTCATGCTTCAGCTTTTCAATCCTTTTTTGAAAATCATCATAGGGCTTATCCGTATCCAGCTCCAGGTCAAACTCCTTCTGTCTTATTTCGTTGATCAGCGTATAATTATTCCTTTCATCATGCCCTGCAAATTCCTTATGTGTGGCATAACAGCGGATACTTCCTCCGTTAATATCATTGAAAGATATCTTGAATATCTTCATACCTCCCATTGCACATATCTTCTCCAAAACAGCCAGGCTGTAAAATTCCAGGTGCTCATGACAGATCGTATCATAACTGTCCAGTTCCAGCATCCGGGGCATATAGCTCATTTCAAATACCCATACACCGTTAGATGCCAGGAATCGTTTGATCCCTTTCACAAAATCCACCGGGCTTTCCAGGTCGTAAAACATGGCGATGGAAGTGATCACATCCAACTGTTTTCCTTCGAGCAACTGGAATAATTGATCAGAAGGAAAAATATCCTGTACCACTTTGGCAATTTTCACTTCCTGCGCCACATCACTGGGGTCGCAACCGAATTTCTCATACCCTTCAGGATAATAGCCGAGCAACGTCCCGTCATTGCAACCGATATCAAGCACCGAAGCGTTGTTCTTTTTTATGATAGCGGAAACAGACTCCGTTATTTCCTTCAGGTGATTGCGCATAGTATTATTGGTACCACTTCTGTACCAATAGGCCGCATATAAGATTTCCGGCGGCACCGAATGTTCCATCTGCAACAATCCGCAGGCATTTTCATCCTTTTCCGGATTGCAACGCACCAATGTGCAATCTATCTTTCGGGTGCTGGGCATTTCCTTTCCAGGCTTTACAAATGATCCCTGCAGGTATTGTGCGCCAAGGTCTATTACCTTCTTCAAAGATGATGAGCCGCAAACACGGCACGTTGTTCTTTTCCTGATATGCATTGTTTCTTATTTATGAACGATCAACACGGTGAAAAGTGAGTTGATCCTGTCGATACATTTATTTCTCTCCAAATTGAGCAGCGCCGCCTTTTCACCACTTTATCTTTTCACCTGCAGGCACTTTTTCAAATTCATATACTTTTTCCGCTAATCCACAAGCGGCAGTTCACATCAGCCAGTTGATACATTACTTCTCTAAAACCACGGCTCATTTCTTCCACCGCATTACCCTTTGTTTTAAAGACCTTATTAGCGTCAAATGACATTCGTTCGGCCGGGATCTTATCCTGCACCGCAAAGGTTATATATTCATTGATTTCTTCCTGCAGTTGAAATGACCGCTTTTCAAGGCTGGCGAGCCTTTCTTTATCTTCTGTATTGTATTGCTTCAGCTTTACGATTGTCAGTTTGTCGCAAAGCATTCCCAGTGTTTCTGCCATAAGGAAAATATGGCTGCGAAAATATTGATTTTTAATGACTAATCAAGTCGTTTTTAGAACAGACAAAAAGTGTTCTAATGCCTTTTTTTTCCGATCATCAAACTGGTAGCTCAAATGAAGATTGTAATATTTACTCAAATCATACAGATCATAAGGTGCGTCTCTTACAATTTCATCAATATGATGTAACCCTTTGGCATTCGCGGCATCAAACAGGGCAATAAACTCGTCAGGCAATTTCTTTGTACTAACCCAAACAGCAAACACAAACGGCAAACCGGTAATAGCCCGCCATTCAGAGCCAAGGTCATAAATAAAGGTGGATATCTTTCGTTGCTCAAATGCCCTGTCACCTATAACCAGTCCGGCTGTTGTTCCTTTTATTTCACTCCGATAACTATCACCCGTTGTCTGTATCAGTTCCGGGCTGATGCCCCAATACTCTTTCATCAGGTATTTCAACAGTTCTACCGAAGTACGGCTTTGATAATCGAGATACACTTTTTTGATCTCCCGCATCGGTACTTCACTAAAAAGGGCAACGGATGCGATCTCTCCTTCTGTTGCAATACAATGATTGCCGACAATGTAATGCTCCTTCAATTCAGCAATTGCTGCTACCGGGATCAGCCCGATATCAATTTCCCCGTCCTTCAGTTGTTGCGCCACCCGGGCAGGATAATTACCCGAAAGCTCGATCCGATCGCTGATGGGTGGATGCTGCAGACCATATATCAGTGGCCGGGTATTTAAGTAATTGACAATGCCTACACGAATCTTCTCCAATTGGGTTATTTTTGCCGGGCAAAGGTAATGGAACGGAGGAATAGATGAACCCCGCATGAGGCGGGGCAGGCAAGAATGATGAAGTGGCAGACCCCAAAGGGGTCAAACATGAATAACTCCGGGTGAAACCCGGGGATAAGAGAGAAGAATATCGAACAGAGGAACCACGCATAAGGCGGGGCAGGCAGGGAACGGAGGAACAGATGAACAATAGAACAGACGAACCAGCAACTAATAACCAGTAACCAGCAATCTCATGGAACTTACAGCCCTCACATCAATTTCAGCAATAGACGGTCGCTACAGAAAACAGGTGCATCATCTTGATGAATATTTTTCTGAATACGGGCTGATGAAATACAGGATCTTGATAGAAGTGGAATACCTCCTCTTCCTCGAAAAGAAAAAATTCTTCAAATTATCCGGCAAAGCCGCCAAACACCTGCAAAAACTGGCAGAAGATTTTGGCCCCGAAGATGCACAGGAAATAAAGCAGATCGAATTTACCACCAACCATGATGTAAAAGCTGTAGAATATTTCTTAAAGAACGAACTGGAAAAAACCGGGGGCTCTGAGGCAAAGGAATGGGTGCATTTCGGGCTTACTTCGCAAGACATCAATAATACAGCTATTCCGCTTTCATGGAAACATGCTATTGAATATGAGTACCTGCCTGCTTTGCTCAACTTAAATACAGAATTAAAAATATTAGCCAACAACTGGAAGGATATTCCCATGCTGGCCCACACCCACGGGCAACCCGCCAGCCCCACCCGCCTGGGCAAAGAGATCATGGTTTTTGTAGAACGCATCGAAAACCAGATCGAACAATTCATAGGCATTCCTTTTTCAGGAAAGTTTGGCGGCGCCACCGGCAACTTCAATGCACATCATGTGGCATTTCCAAAAACAGACTGGATAAAATTTGGCAATGAATTCTTACAGCAACTGGGACTGAACCGCCAGCAACACACCACACAGATCGAGCATTACGACAATTTAGCAGCCCACTTTGATTGTATGAAACGGATCAATACCATCCTTATTGATTTCAGTCGTGATGTATGGAGTTATGTGTCCATGGAATATTTTAAACAAAAAACAAAAAAAGGAGAAGTGGGTTCCTCTGCCATGCCGCATAAAGTAAACCCGATCGATTTTGAGAATGCGGAAGGGAATTTGGGTTTGGCCAATGCCATCTTCGAACATCTTTCTGCCAAGCTCCCTGTTTCAAGATTGCAGCGTGACCTTACTGATTCCACAGTATTGCGCAATATCGGTGTCCCCTTTGCCCACACATTGGTCGCATTCCGCTCACTTGAAAAAGGGCTGAGTAAATTGCTGATCAATGATTCAAAAATTTATGATGACCTGGAGAATAACTGGCCTGTAGTGGCTGAAGCCATACAAACAATACTGCGGAGAGAAAACTATCCTAACCCCTACGAGGCGTTAAAAGACCTGACAAGAGGAAATAGCAAGATCGATAAAAAAGCCATTCACCAATTTGTGGATGGGCTGAAAATAAAAGACGAAGTAAAGAAGGAATTAAAGAAGATCACACCACAGAACTATACCGGTATTTCGTCTTTATAGGAACCATTCTGTTTAACCACAAGCCATGAAAAAAATACTGTTTCTTACCTTACTGCTATGGAATACAGTTTTTGCCCAGGTACATTTAAACCAGGGTTTAGTTGCCTACTACCCCTTCAATGGTAATGCCAATGACGAAAGTGGCAACAATAATAACCCATCGCTGGTAAAAGTCGTTTTTACAGCAGACCGGTTTGGAAAACCCAATGCCGCCTGCTCCTTTAATGGGAAAAACAATTATATAAAAATACCAGACAACCGCTCCTTGCATTTCCCAAAAGGGTTTTCCATTTCGGCCTGGGTCAGGATAAATGATTTTTATGAAGGCCTCTGTCATGGCAACCGCATCATTATGAAAGGAAACGCTGATTATCTTGATGGAAACTATCTCTTAGGCTTTGATGATAATTATGCCTCAGACGGAACCAACTGTGAAACACTTAAACCGAATAAAAAAAAGCAAACCTTTTATGGGGCAAATGCAATGCCTCTCGCCTATGATTTTATCGTTACCGGCAAATGGTATTTACTCACTTACACCTATGATGGCACTAAAGCCTCTCTGTACGTGGATTGCAAACTTTATGGCAGAGGCACCCTTTTCAATTATGATTTTTCCAATAACTATGATCTGGTATTTGGAAGACTGGACAATCCGCAATACCCCTATTGGTTCAACGGCTTGCTCGATGAAGTAAGAATTTATAACCGGCCACTGAACAAAGACGAGATATTTGCCCTCTGTGATAAGAATATGACCAAACTTGATCCCGATGTGATATGCACCGGCAATAACAAAGCCCCTGCTAAATTTGATTACCTCATTTCTGACTGTAACACCGTTTCTTTTAACCTCACTGCCATCAACACTAAAAACCGTAACAGTATACAATGGTACTTTGGCGATGGAACCACTTCCAACAAACCGTCTCCCATACATACCTATAAAAGATACGGCACCTATAAAGTAAAGGCCATTGTGATCAGCAAAGCCGGTTGTGCAGATACCGTTACAAAACTGGTACAAATACAGGAACTGCGATCAGATTTTGTCTTCACTGAACAAAGCAGTCCCGGGGAAGTAACTTTTCGTGTAAAAAACAATAAAGCGGCTTATGCCTGGAATTTTGGCGATGAAACAAACAGCAATGGTGAATCCGCCATTACGCATTTGTTCAAAGAAAGCGGGCAATACAATGTCCGGCTCTTTGCCAAAAACAGTGTGGGCTGTACAGATACGGTTGAAAAGAATATCGCCATCACACTTCCGGAATTGGAAACGGTTGCTGCTATTGAAAAAGAAACCGTTACTGAACTGCCAGTGATATCGGCTCCGGCCAAACTGGAAAAAAGAACAAAGGATGTGTTACAAACTATCCAGCTAGGAAATGATTCTGTTTCCATCTCTTTATATGATAATGGCATTATTGACGGCGATAGTATCACCTTACTTTTTAATGATAACATCATTCTTACCCACCAACTGTTGAAAAGCAGGCCGCTTACATTGCAATTAAAAATGGATCCCGACAGGACCAGCAATGAACTGGTGATGTATGCAGAAAATCTCGGCAGCATTCCGCCTAATACAGCGCTGATGATCATTAATGATGGCGGTCAGCGCTATGAAGTAAGTGTAAGCAGTACCCGGCAATCCAACGGGGTTATTTCTTTTACGCTCCGTCGGTAGCCCCTATCGCCGCACAATAAACACCAGCAACTCCTTCTCCCCTTCCATCTTTTTACTATGGGGCTCAAACCCGGCTTTCAGCAATACTTTATGCGAAGCGATATTCGGCGTTTCGATCACCGCATATATTTCTGGTAATGGGGTGTTCTCCCGGAAATAGTGCAGGCCCTCAACCGTAACTTCCGTGGCATAGCCCTTTCCCCAATGCTCCGGCAAAAAAGAATAGCCCAACTGTGTTTTCTCCGGATCATCCGGTATCGGTGCAATGATGAACGAACCGATAAATTGCTTACTTGCCTTTTCCTCCACCGCCCAGCGGCCCATGTACGGATGCGGCGGCGCCAGTAAAATAGTTTCTTCAAACCGGGCATCACTTTGCTCACGGGTATGCACCGCCCGTATGTATTGCATCACGGCAGCATTGCCATGAAGGGCAAAAAAATTATCATAATCCGCTTCGTTCCATTGCCTGACCTTTAACCGTTCCGTTTCAAAAATCATATTATCTTTTTGGGTTTACAGAGTTTACTAACAAGATATGCAACCTCAAGATACGACAAGGTATTATTGGTATATTAGTTCCCATTAAACCAACCTTCAAATTCTGTTATGGCAGGAAAAAATTCCCTTAACCAAAAGCGGCGCAAACTGCTGAAATTCCTTGGCCTTACCAGCATCTTTGCCTCTTTAAGATCATCAGCACAAATAAGGGTTCAACCCGTTTCAAATACCAATACCAGGGCCATCACTGCCGGCACAGCAGAGAATTATATTACCGTAAAACTGTTGCGGCCCGAAGACCTGCTATCATTAGAACTCCGCTTCTACAATTTTACCCTCTCTGGCAATACGCTGCTGAAAAAAGGCGACCCCGCTTATATGGTAGTGGTCTTTCAGCCGCAATCCATGATGGAACAGGCCTGGAGCGAAACCCTTGGCGGCCTGGAAATGCCTACCATTCCCGGCAGAATGATCATTGGTGGAGACAGCCGGCTGGTATTCAGGGTACCGGCAGGTAAATCATCCATTAAATTAACCACCACCGAATTGCTTGCCTGGGAAAATTATGACCTGGTAGTGAACGACAGGGCCAAAGCCCCCGCCGCCAGGAGAGTGCTTTCAGCAAATTTGCAAAACAGCAACCTTGGCAATCTTCAAAGACAAGT